>CAKZYL010000319.1 GCA_937884705.1 uncultured Roseovarius sp.
GCTGAAAGGCCTGCTTGAGCCCAACCTGAGCATTCGTCGGCGAGCAGCGAATGACCAAAATCCAATTGAGTATTTCCACCGCTTCGGGTACCGTTGCGCGAGGCCTTGCTCGGGCCTCCCCCCTCCACTGGGGCAGCATTTGTCATGCGGAGCGACACGATTTCGAACCTATCCTGTTCGAGCACGCGCATAAGGAGGGATTGCGGAGACCGCTCGTAAATGGAGGTTCAAGATGAAACTCTCTTCACCAATCTACGCAATCAAGCGTCAAGCAAAACTGCTGGCACGCGACAATGACATCAAGCTCCACGAGGCACTCAACCAGCTCGCCGCAAAAGAGGGCTTTAGGGACTGGAGCCACTTGGCATCCAGCTATTCCAATGCAACGCCAGCCAAGGAAGTTTTGAGCCAGCTCAATCCAGGCGACATGGTTTTGATCGCTGCGCGCCCTGGTCATGGAAAAACCCTGCTCGGGTTGGAGTTGGCTGCATTGGCTGAGACAAGCAGTCGCAAAGGCTATATTTTTTCATTGGATTACAATGAAATGGATGTCTGGGATCGATTTGCAAAACTCGGGATCGACCAAAATGCAAATGCCCGGTCCATCGTCGTGGATACCTCAGACGATATTTGCGCAGCTTACATCGTTGAATGCCTCGAGAATGCGCTTGGCGATGCACTGGTCGTTGTCGATTACCTACAGCTCTTGGACCAAAGGCGAAGCAATCCTCCGCTTCAAGAACAAGTCCAGGCGCTAAAGGAATTTGCCATTGGGCAAGGGGCGATTGTGGTTCTGATCTCGCAGATCGACCGCGCTTTTGAGCTATCGTCCAGCGACATGCCTAGCATCGAAGACGTAAGGCTACCCAACCCCGTTGATCTGTCACTTTTCGACAAGCTGTGCTTCCTACATGGCGGCGAAATCCAGATCGAGAAGGCTGCATGAGGCCTGCCTAGACTCCTTTGCGGGCGTTCGTTGAGGGTCCGCATAGTCCCGCAGAGCAGGCTTCTAGTGCTACTTCGAGCTTGCCGCACCGCCGCAAGCCCGGTGTGAGCCCATAGTGCCGGATGCTGCACTTTGCACGAAGGGCGTTGATCCGAACAAAGCGGACATTGGAGGCTACAACAACAGCTCGCTCGTCGTCGCGCTGGATCAGATTGATCGCTGGTTTCGGTTATGCCGACGCAGCCGCGCCTCGGTGCAAAGCCAAAAGGGTTTGCAAAGTCCGGGAGAGTTCAGAGTGGGTCAGGCACTTCATCAGGTGCCCGCGCCGTGATCGCCTGAAACACAAACCACGGGATACAGAAGGCCAAAAAAACGCGTGGAATATGGCCCAGTAACCAGAACGTGCGAGCGGCCTCCGCCTCTGCCGAAGTATAGCCAACGGCCAGTAGGCGCAGATTTTCCGGCATGTGATAGCCCAGCGTGATCAGAGACAATGCGATATAGGCGAAAATCGCACGCCACCAGATGCGCCGCACCTCAGGCGCGTCCTTGTCCAAGCGCAAGGACATAACAATTCCGACCAAAGTCAGTAAGAAAAGCGGCATGATTGTCAAAAGAAACCGCATAAATTGAGGGCCAAAGCCATTCATGAAATCGATTGGATCAAGGCTAAGCCAAAGGGGCCCCATGGACAGGCCGATGAAGAGATTGCCACCCGCGAAAGCGGAGGAGGCAATGATGGCAAGCGCATTCACGCGGTATCGATTCAGGTCTTTGGTCATGTATACGCGTTCTTTCATACCGTGAGAGAAAATCGTCATTTGGGCCTCGAGGCAGGGTTGTCAGTGGAACCGGGTCTTTGCGATTTGTCGGAACAGATAGCCGGGCATGATCCGGCTGAGAAGTCTGAGCTGCCGGGATTGCCCGGGCACCATCTCAAGGGTGTCGCTCGCCAGACCTTTGAGGATGTCTGACACCAGATCCGCAGGTTCCATGACCTTAAGGTTTCTCGACGTCATGGCGGTGCCCATGTCGGTCGCGACGACGGGGGGAAGCACTTCAAAAACGGAAATGCCCACGTCCTTTAGCTGATGCCGCAGCCCTTGAGCGGTGTGATGAATGAAAGCCTTAGTACCCGAGTACACAGGTGCCCCAGCAACAGGCACATAGGCCGAACCAGAACCGACAAACAAAATCGCAGGCGCCTGGCTAAGCGAAAGCAAAGGCAGAGCTCGCTTGGCGAGGGTCACAGGCGCGATCGCGTTGATGCCAATTTCGGACTCGATCCGGGAGACGGCATCCTCTTGCGAGGCAAAGTCATAGGCGTGCAGAACACCCGCGTTGTTGATAAGCAAATCAAGGCGGCCATGAGCGGTTTCAATCGCCTTTAGCACAGCTTGCTGGTCTTCAGCGAAAGTGACATCCGCAGGCACCACTTTCAGCCCGTACGCCTGTTCCGCCGCTTTGAGTTTTTCGACATTGCGTCCACAGATGAACACCGTGTTTCCAAGTGCAGCCAATTGCTTGGACAGCTCAAGCCCGATGCCTGAACCGCCGCCCGTCACAAGAACAATTTGGTCTTTTAGGAGCATAGCGTTCTCGCTCTTAAAGGGTTTCGGTTGCCGCTTAAGGATGCGCCGTTCTGGACCCCAAGCCAGTTGCAGATCGTGCCAATAATTTGCAATTCGTGTCACACCACTTGCGTTACGGTGTACGAACGGCGAGCCCGTTCTCGAGCCAGAGCGATGAGGAGGCATTTCGTGACGCAGCAAACGGCAGACACTCTTTACACCTCCGCAATTCTTTCGGGGCCGATCTGCGCCATGCTGGGTTTGGATTGGAAACAGGTTCAGATCAGGGCCGGGTTTGATCTTGAAAGCGCACACACCGGCAGCTATTAGGATTCGAGTGACGTCTAAGTTATGCTTTGGGATGCGATTGTAGAGCTTTCTAGCGCGCCGCGAATCACGCGCGTAATGGGGCTTCGGATGGCTCAAGGTCCGGCTGTGCCAGTGTTGTTTGCCATGTCAGCGGCCGCAAATTTTGAAACGGGTCTAAAACGCATGGCTCGCTACAAGCATTTGTTTGGACCGATGCGCTTTGCGATCACGCAAAGCAAAACCGAACTAAAAATCCAGGTCATTCCGGACGGTTTGGTCCCAGAGTTACCCATCACTTTCAGCAGCGCCCAAATCGTTTTCCTGCACGCGAAGACTAAATCTCTTGCGACACGAGCGTTCACTCCGTCCTTCGTGAGCGTCCCGTTACCTGTGAGTGAACGGGAGAGCCTGGAAGAGGTGTTCGGCGTGGTGCCGGAGTTTGGCTCTCCCATCCTCTGCTATGCGGCATCCCACGTTCAGGTGCCCTTCGTTTCGAGAAACGATCAGCTTTGGGCGGCGACGGAAGAAGATTTGCAGATACAATCACTGATCATGTCTGGAGACAGCCCGATGATACATCGAGTGCGTGCTACGTTGCTGGAAGCCTTTGCGACAACGGAGCCTACGATCGCTCATGTTGTAAATCGTCTGAACACCAGCAAAAGCACTTTGGTGCGTCGCCTTCGCGTCGAAGGTACAACCTTTCAAAAGCTGCTGGATGAGACGCGCAGCGATTTGGCGTTGCGGTACCTAAAAACGAGCGCGCTTAACAATCAACAGATCGCGCATCTTCTTGGGTATCGCGACACCAGTGCTTTTCAACGCGCGTTTCGGAAATGGACAGGAAAGACGCCGCAACAGCTGCGCCAAACAGGGCAAGGGCCACCGACCCAGCCTGCATTTTAGAATTCGCGACAAGATCGATCCGACTACAGCTTCCCTACACCGCCGGCGCAAGGTGCCGGCGATCCAACGTTCATGCCCTGATGACAGCTCAGAAAGGACCAGACCCGATGCCAGTTTCTCTCAAATGGACAATCACCGTACTTATGGCTGCCACAGTGTTTCGGGCACAGACAATACTCTTTCTGCCTGAGGTGGCAGCGTTTGGTGGACCTGCGCACAATGCTTGGTTTGGTCCGTGGTTCAGCGATGCGATCATAGGATTTCTGGTGCCTGTGATGATCTTCGTTCTTTGGAAGGGAATAAGCCCCAGGGCTTGGGGCGCATTGATTATCTACAACAGCCTGGGTGCGTTTGATTATTCGCAGGGGCTCATTACACAATACTTTCACCCAATGCCCGCCGAGATGGCTTCAGCAATGACCGTGTATCTCGGAATTGGCGTCTTCATGGTGCTTCAAATCACGGCTATCATGCTTCTATTCCGCAAAACCGTCATATCGCAGTTCTTTCGATGATCTTTGAAGTATCTGAGATACGCTGGCGATTGCACGGATGTTCTTTCGAAATGGTCGGTACGGATATCGGTCGAGCGACGGTTTTCTGAGCTTTCACTCGAGTCTATTTTGAAGATAAAGAGACTGGTCAGTATTATCTTAGTTTGCCGCTTTGAATTGGTTGCAAAGCAAGCACCATCTTTTCCTGAATTTACCACCCCTAGTGCCCTTTGTCGGTGCGAAGCGGACATTGAGCAATAGATTTCGGATGGCAGCAAAGTCCCGCGTTGCAGACATCTGACGCCAATTTTGGAACCCTGCACCGCCGCAAGTCCGCTTTGAGCCCTGACTGACCAACGCTGAAGCCGTCCCATACGTCTGCTTTCGCATCAAAGACTGGCTTGCAGGCAATAAACTGCATCTCGCCCACGGTTGCCTAAGTTTTGTTCGTAGGCCGTAGCCAACGTCTCAAAGCACTCCCAGCACACACATTCCCACGATCACTGCTGCGACGACGATGTCCAGCGGCCCAGACGCAGGGGGTTGGACAAGCCATTCCCGTTCTTGTTGTTTCTGAAAGCGTGCGCAGTTGTGCGGATGCTGATCACACCAAGTTCTACCAGACATATTGTTCTCCAATTTTTTTGGGAGAGCAGGATTGCCCTCCCATCAAGAAATCAATTTCGATCAACTTAGCTTTGAACAAATCTGAGCAGGTCTGGGTTCACCAGACCTGGGTGCGTGGCGAAGAAGCCGTGTGACAGGCCCTCGTAAACCTTCAGCGTCCCGTTTGGCAGCAGCTTGACCGCCTGCTCCGCGGAGTTTGCGATTGGGACGACCTGATCGTCATCGCCGTGCATCACGAGGGTCGGCACGTTCATCGCCTTGAGGTCCTCGGTCTGGTCGGTCTCAGAAAACACCGCGATACACTGATAATGAGCGGATGCGCTGCCCATCATGCCCTGACGCCACCAGTTGTTGATCAAACCTTGGCTGACCTCGGCGCCGTCACGGTTGAAGCCGTAGAAAGGACCTGACGGAACGTCGAGGAAGAACTGCGCGCGGTTGGTGGCTAGACCTACCCGCAACCCGTCAAACACCTCAATCGGAACACCGTCCGGGTTGGCGTCGGTTTGCAGCATCAGGGGTGGGATGGCCCCCAGCAGCGCAGCTTTGGCGACCCGGCCGGGCTCTGCTTTGGCCACGTAAGCCGCGACTTCACCGCCGCCTGTCGAGTGGCCAATATGGACAGCGTTCTGCAGATCAAGCGCCGCCGCGAGATCGACAACGTCGTTTGAATAGGTCGCCATGTCGTGGCCCTGATCGGTTTGGTCTGAGCGACCGTGGCCCCGACGATCATGCGCGATGACGCGATAACCGTTGGCAAGGAAGTACAGCATCTGGTTGTCCCAGTCATCGCCGCTCAGCGGCCAGCCGTGGTGAAAAACGATGGGCTGCGCATCTTTTGGACCCCAGTCTTTGTAGAAAATCTTGGTGCCGTCGCGTGTTTCAATAGTGGACATGACTATGTCTCCTTCTTGTTGAGAAAGGGTTTGGGCCGTAAGCGCGGCAGGCATCGCGGCGAGCAACGTGGTTGCTGCACCTGCCTGCAAAACGGTGCGTCTGGTGGGTTCGTTTTGGATCATGGTCATCGGCTCCTCGTTGCTTGGTCGATGTCGCCAATGTTGCAATTCAGAGGGCTGTCTGCGATTGTCATAAATGACAAACTGAGGTTCAAAAGTGACAGACGTGAAAAAAGACTGGATCGCCGAGATCGGCCTGTTGATTTACCCCGCCTGTCAATTGTCCGCGGTCTACGGCTTGACCGATCTGTTCCGGATTGCGGGCGAGTGGGCAGATAGCGGCAACCCGCGACAGGTTCGGGTCACGCATTGGCGCGCCGAGGAAGGTGGGGAGCCTATTTGCGTCTGGGATACTCATCCGAACAAGCCCCATCACTTGGACTACGTAATCACTCCGCCCAGCATCGTCATGCCAGATAAGATGCAGCCCATGCCGCAAGAGGCTGCATGGCTTCGCTCGCAACACAAAGGGGGCAGCCGAGTTTGCTCGATCTGTGCTGGTGCCTTTGTTCTGGCGGAAAGCGGATTGCTGCAAGGCCGACGCGTCACAACGCATTGGGCTTTCGCCAAACACCTGGCACAAAGCTATGAGGATATCGAAGTTGCCGACCGAAACCTGGTGCTGGACGATGGTGACGTCATATCAGCGGGCGGTATTCTCGCCTGGACGGATCTTGGCCTCACCCTCGTCGAGCGTCTCTTTGGACGGAGCACGATGCTATCGACGGCTCGTTTTTTGGTTATTCAGCCTCCGCGGGCCACGCAGCTTCTCTTCACTGAGTTTATCCCGGACTTCGATCATGGGGACGAAGCAATCTTGCGGGTCCAGCACCATATCCACGCTGATCTGACTGCATCGCTTAACCTCGATGATCTCTCCGAAGTTGCGCATCTGGCAAAACGCACTTTCATGCGCCGTTTTGCCAAAGCAACGTCGCTCAACCCTACCGAGTACATCCAACAGGCCCGTGTTGCCAAAGCACGAGGTATTCTGGAACTGACCACCTGTCCCGTGGATCAGGTGGCGTGGGAAGTTGGGTACAAAGACCCTTCTGCCTTCAGCAAGATTTTCCAGCGTATCTCTGGAGTTTCCGCCTCAGAGTATCGGCACCAATTTGGTGTTTAGCCAACGTTGCGGTACGCGTCAGTAAGGACTAAAAGCAGACCTTGGCGCATCCACCGCGAATTGCCGCTTTGTCCGCAAAGCCGCCGCTCGCGCGTTGCCAAAGCGACAACAAAGCGGATCTAGCCAAAAGCTGCGTTTGACGTGGGTGCCATAAGTGGCGCGCTTGGCCGTGTTGCGGGCCTTGATTTTGATGCCTGGACCACGTCATCCACAACTTATTGCGGTTATCCCCAACAAATAGCTTTACACGACGAATCATTGGCCCCACCATATATAGTATGGATAGAGGGGAGACGCCCCCGTCCTAGAGCAGGCACCTAGCAGTTGAGACACTGCCAAATCTCAGCGCTATTCATCTAAAGAGGTGGCGGCATGGCATTTTCAGAGCAGTTCTATCAAGAAGACATTCATCCCATCGACATGGTCGAGCATCTGGCCGAGCATCACGACTGGGATTTCGACCGCATTGCCGATGATCAGATCGCTATGGCGGTGGAAGGTCAGTGGCGGACATATTCGATCACGCTGGCCTGGTCGAGCTATGATGAAACCCTGCGATTGGTCTGCACCTTTGAAATGGAGCCGCCAGAGCACAAGTTTCCCGCGCTCTATGAGATGCTCAATGAGGTCAATGATCAGTGCTGGGCGG
>CAKZYL010000320.1 GCA_937884705.1 uncultured Roseovarius sp.
GCCGATGGCGTCGTTCCGCGAACAGAGCCAGACGGAGCGCACATTGGCGTCGCCGTCCTTGTAGCGGACGAGCAGAAGTACACTTGCAAGATTGGTCAGAAGCGCCAGGAAGCCCACAATGCCCATGATCTCGGCCTCTGGCACACCGACATAGAAGACACGGTAGATGGTTGACCCAAACACCCAGACTCCCATCAAGAGCAAGCTCACGCCCTTGAATAGTGCCGCATTGGTGCGGACCCGGATCGACGCCCCGATCACGGCAAGTGAAATACCATAGGTCAGTGCGTCGCCGAGGAAGTCGAGCGCATCGGCCTGAAGCGCTTGAGATTTGGCAAGATGTCCCGCTGACATCTCGACCACAAACATCGCGGCATTCAAGGCGATGACAATCCAAAGACGCCGTTTGTAATCATCTGACACGCCATCGAACCTGGCGTTATGTCCGCAACATCCTGACATTCGAAAGTCCTTTTGAATCTGTCTTAAGCATATTGTAGTGTCTCTAGTGACTAGAGGTTCAAGAGGTATTTTCATGTTTTCGATCGGGGAGCTTTCAAAGCGCACAAAGGTCAAAGTTCCGACCATCCGCTACTATGAAGAAACGGGCTTGCTCGCGGCACCTGATCGAACGGAAGGCAATCAGCGGCGCTACGATGCAGCAGGATTGGCGCGCCTGAACTTTATCAAACATGCGCGTGATCTTGGCTTCTCAATTGACGCGATTTCAGAGCTAATCGGGCTTCAAGGATACCCGGATCGGTCGTGTCAGGCCGCGACAGATATTGCCGTCACACAGCTTTCGGATGTCAGAGCAAAGATCAAACGCCTCCGGGCGCTGGAGAAGGAACTGGTTCGGATTTCCAAGGGCTGCAACGGACAAGGCGTGTCCGAAGACTGTTATGTCCTTGCTTCCTTGTCGGATCATGGCCTGTGTGAGCATGATCACTGAGGGAGCAGAATGATCGCACAATAGCCAAGCGGACTTTGATCCTTGCTTCATTCACTTGCTCAGGTCGACATAGCCACGGTCGAAAGCAATTTTACAGTGCAGTTCACGTATCGCTCACAACCGTCTCAACCCATCCGTGGCTTAGGGCACTACGCTAGCATATCCAGGAAGCGATCAACTTCTTCCGCTGTATTGTAGAAATTCGGGCTCACACGAAGGCTATCGCCGCGATGTGATACCAGAATGCCCCTTGCTTCCAGCTTTTCCGCGCATTGCTTGTTTGCGTCCGAGGAACCCATTGTGAAACTGATAATAGCGGAGCGTTCGTCTGGGTGATCATGCGGCGACAGGATTCTGAAGTTCAGGGCATGGAGGCCAGATAGGATCTGGTCTGTAAGAGTAAGGTTGCGCTTCTGAATCTTTGGGACTCCGACCTCCTGTAGGAGGTCAAGACCCGCTTGCCATCCGTGGAACAAGGAGTAGGCGAGCGATCCCGTCTCATACTGACGCGCATCGTCATGATAGCTCAGATGCTTGAAGTCATGTTTGGCTGCAAACATCCCTGGTAATACGGGACTTATCCGGTCGCGCGCGCGTTCGTTGACATATAAGAACCCAGTGCCCGCCATTCCAAGCAACCACTTGAAGCCTCCACAGGCCAGAACGTCGATGCCGTCTTGTTCGACATTCGTACTGTGTGCGCCTGCACACTGGATGCCATCCAAAACAAATAGCGCGTCACAGTCGTTCGCAAGTTTTGAGATCGCCTTGAGATCGGCGCGAAACCCCGTGTCGAAGCGCACGGCCGTCGTTGCTATAACGCGGGTGTTTGCGTCTACTCGCTGAGCAATGGCTTCGCTTGAGACCCTGTTGTCAGCATCGGGCTCTACAAATCTGACCTCGATGCCCTGATCCTGTAGCCTGAGCCAGGGAAAGGTGTTGTTCCAGTGCTCTCCCGCTGGCAGAACGACATTCTCGCCTGGCGATAGGTTTAAACCCGCAGCGACTATGCTGATCCCGGCACCTGTGCTGGAAGTGAGGGCGTAGTCCTCAGGTTTTCCACCGAGCAGTGCCGATAAACTCTGTCGAATCGGCTCTCGCACAGACGGGCGTGCTTTGAGATCTGTTGCGGCCAGATGCAGGTAGCTCTGCAAGGCTTCTTCGCTCCGAGTATTCAACGGGGATTGGGCTGCATTCATCAAATAGGTGGAATGCTTGGTTACAGGAAACAGGTCTGAGTATTGCAAGTTAGGTCCAATCTTTACAGGATCGTGCGTGACTTGGTGTCAGACTTACGCGGGATTTAGCCTTGCAGCAAATGACACAACAAAGGTCTAGCAGAGGCCCACTCAAAGGATTGTCCGTGCGGCGAGTTTCAATCGGAGGAAAAGGACAGAATATGTCAGACGAGCGCATTGAGTTTCTGGGTCAGCCGGAAGCCGGATCGCCACGCCCCTTCAGCCGCGTGGTGCGAGCCGGTGGGTAGGTCTACGTGTCAGGGCATTCAGCACCCCATGATCCTGCAAACGGTATCCATCGCGGTGAGACACCGGCCGAGGAAGTGCGCAATGCACTGGCATTCATTGCCACCCTTCTGGAGGAGGCGGGCAGCCGATTGGACCTTGTGGTGCAAGCGACAATGCTCATCTCTGACCGCAAAGACTATGCCGCGCTGAATGCGGAGTACGTGAAGCACTTTCCAAACGGACTTCCGGCCCGCCATACAGCTGTGTTTGGGGTGCCAACTGATGCACGGGTTGGTTTTGCCTGTGTGGCTTTGCCAGCAGAGGACTAAAGCACTGACAGTCGTTCCATAAGATCAGAGCGACGCCAGTCCAAGGCCTTGGGGGCCCAACCAGCTTCTTGGCGCAGTCGTTCGCTGCCCATTTGTTGATCGATCGTACATCCGCTTGCCCAAGCGCCATAGCGCTCAATGACTTGGTCAACTGAGAGAACTCTGTGGTCTGCCGATGACCCAAGGGCACTGGCAATCACATCCGCGATCTCCGCAACCCGAACCCCAGTTTCAGTGGCGGCGTTGAAATGTCCGCTCAGATGCGGTCGTTCGATCAAATTGCAATAGGCATTGCTCAGATCATCCCGGTGGATCAGCGGCCATCGCACTTCTCCACTTTTCCAGATTTCGATGGGTCGGCCTGCTTGAGCAGGCTCAAGGAAACGTCGAAAGACACCGCCATCGCGATGATAGACCATGCCGGGTGTGAGGATGGCCGTAGACAGAGCGCGACAAGCTAAAAGCTTCTCTGCGCTGGTGATCATCCATTCAAAGGAAGGGTGCGGATCAAATGGCGGGCCTTCATGCGCGATCTGATCCCCAGTTTCTCCATAGAGCCAACAACTGCCTGTGTAGATGAGACGCGGTCTGTGCGTAGTTTTCTTCGCTGCGGCGATCAAGGCGTTGGTCACATCTCGGTCAACTGCTGGCATATCGTCAAATGGTACGGCCGCGGCATGAACGATTGCGGCGCACCCAACAGCCTTCTTGGCCCATGAAAAAGGATCTCTTAGATCTCCTTTGCATGGTGTGACGCCCCATTTTGTCAGAAGCGAATCCGATGTGTCTGATCGGCTCAGAGCAGTGACTTCGTAGCCTCGCGCCAGCATCTCATGGACCAGACCCTGGCCGATGGACCCGCTTGCCCCGAGAAGAAAGACACGCATGTGGTACTCCTAGCCAAATATTAGATGAGGTTTGATACGAGAAAATGCGCTGAAGATAAATGTGGTGCCTTCAAGTCAGTCATGCTTGGCTCTGTGCACCGCCCATACATGGAAACGCTGACCCAGCCCCCTGATCCGGGCCGTTTAGGTGTAGAATTCGTTCCTGTTTCTTTCTGTTGATAGCTTTAGGGTCAAGGCCTGCTGAGCGGAGCCTTTGCGGAGCTCGAGCGAGGCAGGCCGAGCGCTACGGTTGAGGTTGGCGTAAACGGCCGGAGCCAGCCCGCCAAGTGATGTGTGTGGTCTTTGTGTGTTGTAATCGATCCTCCAGTTTTCGATGATCTTCCTGGCCTCGGCGAGGTTGCCGAAGATGTGTTCATTCAAGCACTCGTCCCTGAGCCTGCCGTTGAATGACTCCACGAACGCATTCTGCATCGGCTTGCCCGGCGCGATGTAGTGCCACCCGACACCGGTATCCTGGCACCATCGGAGCACAGCATGCGATGTCATTTCTGTTCCGTTGTCGCTGACAATTTTGTCCGGCTGGCCGCGCCTGCGGATTAACTCATCCAGTTCACGCGTCATCCGAGCACCAGACAGGGAACGATCAACGACGGTTGCCAGCGCCTCGCGCGTACAGTCATCCACGATGCACAGCACCCGGAACCGCTGGCCATCTGCGAATGCGTCGGACACGAAGTCCAGTGACCAACGCTGGTTGGCGCGATCCGGCACCAGAATAGGCCTGCGCGTCCCTAAGGCCCTCTTGCGCGACCGTCTGCGACGGACTGCCAGCCCTTCTTCGCGATACAGCCGGAATAGCTTCTTGTGGTTCACATCAAAACCTTCCCTGGCCAGCAAGATGCCCAAACGGCGATATCCGAACCGGCGACGTTCATTGGCCAGTTCGCGCTATCGTTTTCGCAGGGCCTCATCGCCCCGATCCTGCTTCCGATATTGGAAGACTGACCTGTGAAGGTCAGCCAGTTCGTACGCCCGACGTTCTGACAGGCCGTGCCGATCCATCACGTCCGACACGGCTCGCCTTTTGACATCGGGCGTCAGTAGTTTTTTGTCGCGAGACCCTTAAGCGCGGCGTTGTCCAGCATTGCATCCGCCAGCATCCGCTTCAGACGATTGTTCTCGTCCTCAAGTGCCCGCAGCTTCTTCGCATCAGAGACGTTCATGCCCCCGAACTTCGCTTTGTATTTGTAGAACGTGGCATCGCTGATCCCGTACTTCCGGCACAGCTCTTGAGCTTTCACGCCTGCCTCGTATTCCTTGATCATCCCAATGATCTGTTCATCTGAAAATCTGCGTTTCATAGTCCATTCTTTGCTCGGACAGATTACTAACACCTCATTGGCCTGATTTCAGGGGGCTAAGACACGGGTTTGTCGGAGGCTGATTTGTCTTAGTTACGCGGCCATTTCCGATTCTTCCAGAACGCGACCTTCAGACAACAGGTCGATTCGCGACGCATCTGCTCGAAATTCAATCGACCCGATTGAGTTTAGCCCCGAAAAAACAAGCAAAAATTGGCATCAATGATCCAACGTTGGCATGCGGCCTGAGCGCGGTTAACCTTCATTAAACTGTTACAAAGCTGCTTGCCATGAACATCACTCACT
>CAKZYL010000321.1 GCA_937884705.1 uncultured Roseovarius sp.
GATTTGGTGGCGCTTGACCTGAGCTCCACGCCCGCCATCGCGCAGCGAGCGGCGCGGGCAGACGACATCTGGGAGGCGGTCTTCCCCACGATCATGATGGGCGATGACCGGGCGATTGCCGAAGTGTGGGTGGCAGGGAAAGCGCAGTCTACCCTTTGACCAAGGAAGGCGGAATTTCTAGCCATCGGCCGTACAGTCAAAGACATTCGGCAGCACGAGGACACGACTATGCAGATCACTGAAATACAGGACGCCGATATCGACGCCGTGTTGAGTATGGCCGCAGAGCTAAGCGCACATGAGGGGATGCCGGAGCCCGACCTCTCTTACGAAAAACTGCACGATGTCCTTTTTGGATCGCGCGCCTTAGTTCAAGGACGCGTGGCGCATCACGCGTCACAACCGCTTGGCTACATCTTATGGAACATCGGCTATGACATGCAAAACGGGGCAAGGACACTGAACATCATTGATCTCTTCGTTCGCGCCGCGCATCGCCGCAAAGGTGTCGCGAGATCGCTGCTACAGGGCGCGGCGGCGCATGCGCTCAAAAAGGAATACAGGTTCATCACGGTGCAGACGTTTGATCAGAACGAAGAGGCAAACGCGTTTTACCCGGCATGCGGTGCAAAACTGGATAACACCAAAACCTACTACTTGACGATCAAGGGCATGTCGGCGCTCTGAAGGTTGGTGTCACCGGCTGTCTTAGAACGGGGACAACCTGCCGAAAGAACGCAGCACGGTCTTGAGAGGTGACGCGCCGCGCCGTTACTCATACGGGTCTTAACTCAGCCCTTTTTCGGCACGTGCAAGTGGATCGCGCGCAGACCTTCCATGCCGGTGATCAGCCGGGCGCCCTTGGAGCGGAACAGGTAGTTCGACACCCAACTCATCGCGACAAAAAGCGGGCGCTTGACGCCGATGAGAAAGTAAATGTGAACCGCCCCCCAGATGCACCAGGCAATAAAGCCAGAGAGCTTGAACCACCCCATGGAAATGATGGCCGAGTTCCGCCCAATCGTGGCCAGATTGCCCAGATGTCGGTAGCGGAAGGGTGAGGGCGCGGCTTTCCTCGCGACCAAAGCCGCGAGACGGCGGCCTGTATACTTGCCTTCTTGCTTGGCCGCAGGCGCAATGCCGGGCACGTCAAAGCCGTCTTTCCAGGGCACCTTAGCGGCATCTCCGATCACGCTCACATTGGGCATGCCGGGCACGGTGAGATCGGGCTCAACGGCCACGCGGCCCACACGGTCGGTGTCCACCCCGAGCCATGTTTCAAGGTGATCGACCTTGACGCCCGCCGCCCAGATCACCGTGGCGGCTGGAATTTTCTCTCCTGCGACGACCACATGATCCCCTGTCACGTCTTCCACCAAGGCACCGGTGCGCACGTCGACACCCAGTTTTTCAAGCGACGCCTTAGCTTTGCCAGAGAGCCTTTCAGGGAACGCCCCCAAGACACGCGGGCCGCCTTCGACCAAAATGATGCGCGCATTGTCGGGCGAGATCCGGCGGAAATCCCCCCGCAATGAGATATTGGCCAGTTCCGCGATCGCGCCGGCCATTTCGACGCCCGTGGGCCCGGCCCCGATGATCACGAAGGTCAGTTGGCGCTCTTGCTCTTTGGACGTGTCCGCCAGCTCGGCCCGTTCAAACGCCATGAGCACGCGGCGGCGAATTTCGGTGGCATCGACGATCCGCTTCAACCCCGGCGCATGTTCTGCCCAGTGATCCTTGCCAAAGTAGGAATGCGATGATCCGGACGCGACGATCAGGTGGTCATAAAACACATCGCCGCTTTCATGGGTGACCACCTGGCGCTCTGTGTCGACGGATTGCACCTTTGACAGGGTGACATGGACGTTTTCCTGTCCGGAAAAGATGCCACGGATCGGCCAGGCAATGTCGGCAGGGGACAGATCAGCCGTCGCCACCTGGTAGAGCAGCGGCTGAAACAAATGGTAGTTGCGTTTGTCAATGATCTCGATGTCCACGGGGGCATGTTTGAGCGCTTTGGCGGCGGCAAGCCCGCCGAAACCAGCACCGATGATGACAACGCGGGGACGTTTCTGTGTATCAGGCATAGCAATGTCCAATTCGGTTTGACAGCGCGTGTCGTGACACACGCAGAACAAACGGTTGGGGCGCCCGCCTAAGGTGGGCCGGTCAACTTGGTTTACAATCTGGCCGCAACAAAGCGCGCTTTATTGTGAACACCATTTCAAGCCTGCTTAAAAAGCAGCCGCATTTTTAAAAAATGCGCGCCAACGCTCGGGCGCGCGCCAGAGGCGCGCGGCCCCGGTCACCGCCGAATACGATGTCACAAAACTCTACTGCGGGACGCGGAACACCTGGCCTGGGAAAATCAGATCCGGGTCACGGATGCGATCGCGGTTGGCCTCAAAGATGCGCACATAGGCCGTGCCTTCCCCGTAGCGTTCCCGCGAAATGGCCCAAAGCGTGTTGCCTGCCTGAACCGTGATGGCGCGCACGCCTGTGGTTTCTTCCTGGCTGGCCAGCAACTCTTTGTCTTCGCGC
This sequence comes from uncultured Roseovarius sp., assembly GCA_937884705.1. Taxonomy (GTDB): domain Bacteria; phylum Pseudomonadota; class Alphaproteobacteria; order Rhodobacterales; family Rhodobacteraceae; genus Roseovarius. The sequence continues at coordinate 2,542 of CAKZYL010000321.1, forward strand.
TGAAACGGGGTTTCCACGCGAGAGGTGACATTGCCCTCTTCATCCACCTCATCAATGCGCAGCGTGTAAACCCCAGTTTCAAGCTCAGGCAGTTCTGAGCGCCAATTTCCGTCTTCTTCAATCCGAGACGTCGCGATCGGGGCATTGTCCAAATAGAGCTGTACCAGGCCATCACCGGTCCCTCTGCCGGCAAGCTCCACATCGCCCTCTTCGGAATAGGTGATCGTATCAAGGGCCACGACAGACATCACGTCAGGGCCCTCATCGCCGGGGGGCGCCTGCAGAACACGCACGCCCTCTTCGTCGGAAATCAACACGGCCGTATCGGTTTCGGGCTCAGGCGCTGCACCATCTTGTGCGTCGCCATCATATGAAGTTGCGGCATCGGTGTCCTGCAACGCTGACGCTGTTTGCGTTGCATCCTCTTCCGCCGTGTAGGTTTGCACCGTCTCAACCTCGGGTGTGGTCTCTTCGGACGCCTCAGAGTCCGCTGTTGGCTCATTTTCAACGACGTCGGCAACGCGCGGCATAGGCGCAATTATGACGTCCTCCAGAGAGGCCAGGATTTCTCCGGTGTCCGGAGACTTTGCAGAGAGTTTCAGCAATCGGGGCATGTCGCTCACCTCAATGCTGAGAAATTGCGCGAACTCGCCGCTGCTATCGATGGCAAAGGTTGCAAGGGCGATATCATCGATGAGAACGGTCACGTCCCACCCCGGCTGCGACCGGCCCGAGATCAACATTTGCCCGTTGCTTTCAAGGCGGAAGGTGCTGATGCTCGGCGGGCGAATGTCTGCGCTTGGCGCTGGTTGCTGAGCCGCGGTTTCTGCTTCAGGCTCAGCTTTCGGTTCGGCTGCGTCATCCACCAGAGCCGTATCTGCGGGTTCTGCGTCTTCTGAGGGCGCTTTGCTTTCTGCGTCAGGCTGAACCAAAGCGGTCGTCTCAACACCAGGCTCTTGCTCGGGCTCAGCCCGATCAGGCGAGAAAACCCCAGACAAATAAAGACCGCCGCCCACGACAACCGCTGCGGCTATGCCCAACGCACCCGCAGTCTGCCCGCCAGCCATTCCAGCCAGTTTGCTCATCGGTTTCCTTTCCTCCGCGCCTGTTTCGCGCAGTTGTCTGAGCATAACAACATAGATATCAAGGGTCAAAATAACCCTGCAACAAGCTTTGGTGATGCGATGTCAGAGCGGTCTATCTGTGTCTTTTGCGGCTCACGTAAGGGCGTTTTGCCAGCCTACGAGGCGACGGCCATCGAGCTTGGACACCAAATAGCCAAGCGCGGTTGGCGATTGGTTTACGGAGCGGGCGATGTGGGGTTGATGGGAGCGGTTGCAAATGCCGCTCAGGCAGGTGGCGCCGAAACCTTCGGTGTGATTCCCGAGCATCTGGTGAAATGGGAAGTGGGGAAGACCGATCTCACCCGCTATGTCGTGACCGAGACCATGCATGAGCGTAAAAAAGTGATGTTCATGAATTGCGACGCCGTGGTCGTGCTGCCCGGCGGGGCGGGATCGCTGGACGAGTTCTTTGAAGTGGTGACATGGCGGCAATTGGGCCTGCACGACAAACCAGTGCTGCTGGTCAATATTGATGGCTACTGGGATCCTTTGATCGCGTTGATGCATCATGTTGTGGATCAAGGTTTTGCCGATGCGTCGCTTTTGGATTTTGTCACGGTTAGCGCGGACATCGATGCGGTGATGGCGGAACTGACGAAAGGTTAGATCCACCGCCCGACCCTAGGCAGCTGGTTTCTTCAAAGAACGCTATGAAAATGCGAGCTCAGCTGTCCAAAACGCGGCATCTTGGGGGCTCCTCCCCTTCGCGCGGTGCGCGAGCCCCCGGGACATTTTAAGCCAGAAAAAGCAAAGAGGCGTCTTGCCCTTGTGTCTTCTGGCCTCAAACATCCCTGGCAGAAATGTGCGTTGAGGCAGGAAAGTCTTCAACGGGTTTGATTGCAGATTGCTGCTTTCCGAGTTCTGCAGAGATGTTTTGAACAAGTGGTATCAGACCCTTGGAAGTTTCTCATGCAGAGCGTCTTTGGAACCCGGCGCGTCGCGCAGGTCACGCGACGGCAGATACTTTGGCAACCGCGCCTGCGCCGATCACCGCGGAAACCTGCGCGACATCGAGCTGAAAGGCCCCGTTTATCCCGTCTGCGGACTGCGCGGCGACACTGTAGGTCCACTCTGGCGTCTCGACGAATGTCTCGCGCAAGACAACCTCGCCCTGGCGCACGCGCACCAAGTATTGCTCTTGCTCTTCTCCCAATGGGACATCGACGCCCTGCCAGGGGTCACCGCCAATTCTGGTGCGTCTGATCCAAGTTGCCTTGCGTGCCTGTCCCGGGCCACCGGACAAGCGCAGATGAACCGGGCTGAGCGGCCGCAGGCCAACACCCTCAAATGCCAATTGCGCCTGCGAGTATGTGGGGCTATCGACCGATTGCGAGGCTGGGCCCACGCGGTAAAATCGCTCTAGCCCCAATTGCGCAACCGCAAGGTCGACCTGCTGAGGCGATCCATCGAGCCTGACAATGTAGGACCCGGCGGGCCAGATCTCATCGTGTTCACTGCCAAGTTGTCCGCGCAAACGGTGCTCAATCTCATAGGTCTCCTCATCCACCAGCTCGGCATCGCGGAACTGGATCAGCTCCCAATTGCCCGGATTGCCATCGCCAATAGCACAGAGATTGCCACCGCTGAGCAACTGCGTGTCCGTGATGCGATCCAGCGTGCCGTAGAGCATGCGCACTGAAAGCGGCGCTCCACGATCCACAATGCCGCTTGCCACCGGGGCCAACGGGGCTTGCGTGACCCCGATGGGCGTGCGCAGCTCCAAGATCTTGTCCAGCGCATAGCCTGCGTCTTCGCTTGAGCTGTAGAGCGCGGCCGAGCCCGGCCAGGGGTTCGCTGTGACAGCGATGTGCGGGGCATGGGGGACCTCTTCTCCGGTCATCAAGGGCAGATCGAGGTAAAATGGCGCCACCAACCCGGGCACGGAGACAGCACGCACCGGACTGAGCTGTTCATCAAACGGTATCAAGCGATAGGTTTCGGGATCAACCCGAACCGCCTCAAGCTTTTGCGCATGGGGCAAAAGCTCCACCCGATCGACCCGGTAAAGCCCGTTTCCACCCTCTTCGGGCAAGCTGATCACGTCACCTGCGCCGACCTCCAACCGGGACCGCGGCAAGGTGAACTGCGCCGTATCCGTGGCCAGACGCGATTCCGCCAACCACCGCTCCGCTGTCTGCCGCCCTTCCGTGCGGGTCATCAGGATCGGCAGCTCGGACGTCGAGACCGTGTTGGTCTCATCATCGGGCAGCGCGGCCTCCTCGGCCACGATTTCAAAGTCGGCCCCTGCCTCGATGAAACGGATCCGGACCAGACCGGCCAGCTCCACGTCACTGCCGCGCACCTCTTCGATCGTCGTACCGCTTTCGCCATCGCGCACCACCAACTCGGGATCGACATCAAAATCCGACGACCCGTCTCGCAGGCGAAAGCGCAGCTCGCCGCCGCGTTCCACCGCATCGGCCCCGTGCTTGAGCATCAAGGGCTGCAGGAT
>CAKZYL010000322.1 GCA_937884705.1 uncultured Roseovarius sp.
GCCTGTTCGGCTGCTTCGGCGGCTTCATCCTTGGCATGGGCCACGATGCGCTCCGCCTGGTCCTGAACTTCTTTTTGCTTGCGCTCAAAGCTGGTCAGCAAGGCTTGCGCCTCATCGCGTACCGCGCGCGCCTCGTTCAGTTCCTCTTGAATGCCTTCGGCACGCTTGTCCAAAAGACCGCCCAGAAGACCCGGCACCTTCAAATAGAAGATGATGGCAAAGAAGAGAACGAAGCCAACCGTGACGGCAAAGTTCGTATTGAAAAGCGAAAAGAACGGCTTGTCACCAGCGGCCAGCGCGGGCGTGGCGAGCAGGGTCAGGAAAAGCGGTGTGAGATACTTCATGTCGCTTATCCTTTCACCCGCGCGTTCACCGCGCTTGTAATCGCCTTGGCATCGGCCTTCGATCCCATGGCACCGACCAGTTCACCTGCCACGGCCTTGGCAACGTCCTTGACGCTTTCCATGGCATTGGCGCGGATCTCTGCAATCGCCGCCATCGCCTGGGCCCCCAACCAGCCGCTTGAGATTGAAGAGATTGATTTGGAAGGCCCCAAGGAGGGCGAGGTCCTTGTTCGCATTGTCACCACCAGCCTGTGCCACACGGATGTCTTCACGCTGTCTGGTGAGGATCCTGAAGGGCTCTTTCCCTGCATTCTCGGCCATGAGGGCTGCGGCGTGGTGGAGGAAGTGGGCAAGGGCGTCACATCCGTGAAACCCGGCGATCACGTTATTCCACTCTACGTGCCAGAAGATCCAGAATGCCCCTATATCAAGTCCGGTAAGACGAACCTTTGCCAGACGATCCGGTCCACGCAGGGCGCGGGTCTGATGCCCGACGGCACGTCGCGGTTCTCGTACAAAGGCAAGCAGATCCTGCACTACATGGGCACCAGCACGTTCAGCGAATACACCGTGCTGCCCGAGATCTCAGTCGCCAAAATCGCGCCGGAAGCGCCGCTTTCCAAGGCATCCGTGATGGGCTGTGCTGTTCCCACGGGTATGGGCGCAGTGCGCAACACAGCCAAGGTTGAGGCGGGCGCGACGGTCGCCGTTTTCGGCCTTGGTGCGGTGGGCATGGCGGTGATCCAAGGTGCGGTGATGAACGGCGCCTCCAAGATCATCGGCATCGACATCAACCCTTCAAAGTTCCTGCTGGCCAAGTCACTGGGCGCCACAGAGTGCCTCAACCCCAAGGACTATGACGCGCCGATCCAGGACGTGCTGGTCGAAATGACCGGCGGAGGTCTGGATTACACCTTTGAGGCTGTGGGCAATGTCGATCTGATGCGCGCCGCACTTGAGGCCTGCCACAAAGGCTGGGGCGAATGCACGGTGATCGGCGTGGCTGGCGCGGGCCAGGAAATCTCAACTCGTCCGTTCCAGCTGGTGACAGGGCGCGTCTGGCGCGGCACCGCTTTCGGCGGTGTGCTGGGTCGCAGCGAGCTGCCCGGCATGGTGGATGAATGGATGCGCGGGGATTTCAGCGTGGATCCTTACATAACCCACCACATGAACCACAATCAGATCAACACGGCCTTTGATCTCTTAAAAGCGGGCCAGTCGATCCGCTCGGTCATCCACTTCCAGCCGGAAGCAACGATGACGGTGAATTCACTTCCTGGCGAAATCGTCCCAGAGTGATAAATTACGGTGTGTGGGCAGGGGACCTTTCCTGCCCCACGCCTTTTGAGCCCTGACAAGAAAGCCTGACGCCGCATGTCCTTTGTGCCAACAACCTATGAAGAGTGGGAACACTGCATCACCGTGAAGTGCGACATCCCCCTGACGCCCGCCTATGTGGCCGAGCGGATCGAAGCGCTGCAGAACACCAATGACTTCCACACGCAAAAATTCGTTGAGCAGTGGGGTCAAGCGCATCTTGATCAAACGCTCGCCTGGTTTCAGCAGGCCGAGGCAAAACTCACCGCATGAATGATCTTTCGGGGTCTGTGCCCGTCACGATCCTGAACGGGTTTCTGGGATCGGGGAAGACAACGCTTCTGCAAAACCTGATCGTTCAGGCCCGCCGCATGGACGGGCTGAAGCTTGCCGTGATCGTCAATGAGATGAGCGAGCTTGATGTCGATGGTCGCATCCTCGACGCAACAGAGATCCTCTCGCGCCAGGACGCGATGTTCGTTTCCATTCCCGCGGGCAGCATCAGCAGCGAGGACGGGCTGGCGCAATTCGCGGCTGGTGTGGACAAACTGCGCGCAAGCGGCGCCACGCATATCATTATTGAGACCTCAGGCAGTGCGCATCCCTGGCCGCTCCTGGAGGCCATTCGCACGAGCGACGCCGTCCAGCTCCACGGGTTCCTCTCTGTCGTCGACACGGTGACCCTGGCGCAGGATCACGACTTTGGCCGCGCCATCATGCCCACGGCCTCTGCCGATCTCGCAGCAGACCGTCGCGGTGTGGCAAATCTGCTGGCCGAGCAGATCATGTTCGCCAGCCGCATCCTGCTCTCCAAAATGGATCGCTTGGAGATGGAGCACATCCGCACGGTCGCCGAGGCCATCCACCCGATCAATCTGGGCGCGGATATCGTGGCGATGAAGTGGGGCAACGTGAAGCTCACCGACATTCTCGCCATGCCGCCCTATGACCATGCGCGCGTTGCCACGCTCGGGGCGGAGTTGACCGAATGGGATGCCACCCGCGGCACCAGCTCCATGGCCAGTGCCGCGGATTACCAGATCGACAGCATCGTCATCTCTGATCCCCGCCCGATGCATCCGCAGCGGCTCTGGGACGTCTACAACCACTTCCTTGGCGAAGGCATTTACCGCAGCAAAGGCTTTTTCTGGCTGCCCAGCCGGGACCGTCTGCAACTCTTGTGGAACCAGACCGCGGGCAGCGTCGGCCTTGAGATCGTGAATTTCTGGAAGGTGGCCGCGCTTGAGGATCCAAGCCTCAATCTGCTGCCTGAAGAGCGCGAAGAGATGCGCAGGCGGCTTGAGGGCTTTTCCTCCCAGTTCGGCGACCGCCATTGCCGCCTCACCGTGATCGGGGATCGCGACGGGTTGGAGACCTTCGCAAACGCCGTAAGAGAGTGCCTTTGCACCGATGAGGAAGTGGCGCTGTGGAAAGCGGGTCACGATTTCGAAGATCCCTGGCCCAAGGCGACAACGCGTCTCAACTAGCCCGTCATGCCTTGCCGCGCGGCCCTCGCCAAAAGCGCCTGCTTCAACGCGGTCAGGTGCGGGAATTCCACCAACATCCCAATCACCAACGCCGCGTAGATGATCGGTTGATCAGGGATCACAACCGCCGTCACGGCCAGCATCAAAGGCGCATTCCTCGCAGCCGTTGTCATCGACAAAAGGACCTGCTCCGGGTAGCTGAGCCCAAAGCCCCA
>CAKZYL010000323.1 GCA_937884705.1 uncultured Roseovarius sp.
ATCGCCTGCAACGTGCGGTGCACATGCGGGCCCGCCTCCAGATGAGCTGTGATCACGTCGGCACCTGCTTCGGCATAGGCCTCAATGTAAGGATCGACGGGGGAGATCATCAGATGGACATCCATCACCGTCTTCACATGGGGGCGGAAAGCCTTCACGGCGGGCGGGCCAAAGGTGAGGTTCGGCACAAAATGCCCATCCATCACGTCCACATGCACCCAATCGGCGCCCTGCGCTTCAATGGCGAGTATCTCAGCGCCAAAATTGGCAAAATCGGCCGACAGGATGGATGGCGCGATCTTGATGGAGCGATCAAAGGACATGGGCGGCCTCTTGCGGTTTTCGTGTTTGGCTTTGCGCCCTGCGCACGCAGAGTCAAGCAATTGATCCGCCTTTCCCTTTGTGTCACCGTCCTTGAGCGACGTGTGAGGGAGGAAAAACACGTATGGACGGACTGATGATGCATCGGGATCTTCGGATCATCGATATCCTAACCTATGCGGCGGAAGCTTACCCGGATCAGGGCATCACATCAGCACGCGATGAAGGAGATGTGCATCGGATCTCCTACCCGCAAGTCTTGCACCGTGTGGCCCAGCTGGCGCAGGCGTTGCAACGACTTGGCGTCGCGCCGGGCGATCGGATTGCGACGCTGGCCTGGAACGGGCACCGGCACTTCGAGCTCTACTACGGTGTCTCCGGCATGGGGGCAGTATGCCACACGATCAATCCGCGACTGCCGGAAAACCAGATGTCCTACATCTTCGATCATGCGAAGGACAGTTTGCTGTTCGTGGATCTCAGCCTTGTGCCCTTGATCGAAAGCACGCCGCAGGTGCTGCCGGAAGGCTGTCGCATTGTGGTCATGACGGATCAGGCGCATATGCCGGACAGCGCGTTGGATCTGATGTGCTATGAGGATCTATTGGCGGCGGAAGACGGCAGGATCGACTGGCCCGAGTTTCCAGAAAACACCGCCGCCGGGCTTTGCTACACATCTGGCACGACAGGGAACCCAAAGGGCGCCCTTTACTCACACCGGTCCACCGTGCTGCACGCGCTTTACACGGTCACGGGTCATCCGCAGAGCCTTCAACCCGGCAAGAAGGTTCTGCCGGTCGTGCCGCTTTTTCACGTGAATGCATGGGGGATGCCTTATATCGCGCCGCTCAAAGGCATGTCGCTGGTCATGCCGGGCCGGTTTCTGGATGGGGCGAGCCTCTTTGATTTGATGGAAAACGAAGGTGTATTCTCTGCATGGGGTGTGCCCACGGTCTGGGCTGGGCTGCAGGCAGAGATCGAAAAGCGCGGTGCGCCACCTGCTGCCTTCAAGGACCTGGTCGTCGGAGGATCTGCCGCACCCCGCGCCATGATTGAGGCCTTTGAGACCATGGGCGTCAGTGTGAACCAGGCCTGGGGCATGACAGAAATGAGCCCGATCGGGACGCGGGGCATTCTACCCGTCGCGCTGAAGGATACGCCTTTCGACGAATTGGTCGATGCCAAGGTCGGCGCGGGACGGCGGCTTTTCGGGGTGGATTTCAAGCTCGTGGGTGAAGATGGCACGGTGCTGCCCCATGACGGGGAATCCGAGGGAGAGCTTTATGTGCGCGGAAATGCCGTGATCCACTCCTATTACCAAAATAGTGAAGCCACGGAGGCCGCATTCGATGCGGATGGGTGGTTCGGCACAGGTGATGTTGCGACGGTGGGGCCAGATGGCAGGTTGATTGTACGGGACCGGGCCAAGGACCTTGTAAAATCTGGCGGCGAATGGATCAGTTCCATCGATCTTGAGAACTTCGCGACCGCCCACCCGGACCTCGCGGCATGTGCCGTGATCGCCGTGCCCCATCCCAAATGGGATGAGCGTCCTGTCTTGGTCGCCGTCGCGGCCGGCAATACGCGCCCAAGTTTGGAAGACATGCATGACTTTATGCGAGAGGCCTTCGCCAAGTGGCAGCTGCCTGATGACATCTTGTATGTCGATGCGTTGCCGCTGACAGCGACGGGCAAAGTCTCTAAACTTACGCTACGCAAGCAGTTTGCAGATTACGTGCTGCCAGAATTTCGCGGAGCGGCAGGTGGGTGAACTGGATCTCATCGCATTGGAACGTTGGGCCACGACCCATGTCGATGGGTTTGCAGGGCCTGTCACGGCCACCAAGGTCACAGGGGGTCAATCTAATCCGACCTATCGGCTTGAGACAGGCAACGGGCGCTATGTCTTGCGGCGCAAACCCCCGGGCGTGCTGCTAAAGTCTGCCCATGCTGTCGATCGCGAGTTTCGCGTGCAGACGGCGCTGGCCGATACCAATGTCCCGGTGCCGCGCATGCATGCGCTCTGCGAGGATGACATTGTGATTGGGTCGGCGTTCTACATCATGGACTTCGTTGACGGCGTCGCCTTCGACCAACCCAGCCTACCGGAGCTCAGCAATGAGGCCAGAGGACAGGTGATGGACGCACTCAATGCAGTGCTTGTCGCCATCCATCAGGTGGATATCGAGACTGTCGGCCTCAGCGAGTTCGGCCCGCACGGCCATTATTGCCAACGCCAGACGGACCGCTGGACGAAACAGTATCGCGCCAGCCAAACCGACAATCTGTCTGACATGGACGATCTGATATCCTGGCTGCAGACCAATATGCCCGAAGACGATGGCCAGCGCCGTCTCGTGCATGGCGATTATCGCCTCGACAACCTGCTCTTTTCGCCCGATGGGCAGGAGGTCTGCGCTGTGCTGGATTGGGAGCTGTCGACCATCGGCCATCCTTACGCCGATCTGGCCGGTGTGATCATGCAATGGGCGATGCCGGCCAACGGGGACGGTCGCGGTTTGGCCGGTGTCGATCGTGCCGCCCTGGGGCTTTGGTCTGACAAGCAGTTCCTTGAGACCTATTGCACCAGACGCGGCATTCCGGGGATCGAGGATTTCAATTTCTACCTCGCCTTCAGCTTCTTTCGGATGGCGGCGATCCTGCAAGGTGTGAAGAAGCGCGCGCTTGATGGCAACGCCGCCGATCCGGAGCGTGCCGCGCGGCTTGGGGCCTATGTGCCGGAGTTTGCCAGGGCCGGCCTGAAAGCCGCCCATCCGTAACGCCAGGTTTCTTGGCGGCCTTGGTATTGACCTTCTAGTAACTGGAACCTTTATATCCCCTTGTGAAAGGGGTCTCAGGCCATGACGCAACAGCCCATGAGGTTCGACGTTGACGGCATGTCTTGCGCTGGATGCGCAGGCCGTGCGGAGCGTGCTCTGAATGCCGTGCCCGGGGTCGTGGATGCGCGGGTGAATTTTGCGTCGCGATCTGCACTCGTGGACGCGCCAAGCGT
>CAKZYL010000324.1 GCA_937884705.1 uncultured Roseovarius sp.
GCGTCATCAGGTTGGGCATCTTGGCGCGCAGGTCGCGCAGGCGCTGCCAGGGGCATTCCTGCAAGAAGCGGTAGGCCACATCAAAAGTGGCCCCGCCCCAGCACTCCATCGAGAAGAGCTGCGGCAGGTTTGCGGCATAGCTGGGGGCCACTTTGATCATGTCGATGCTGCGCATGCGGGTGGCCAGAAGCGATTGGTGCCCGTCGCGCATGGTGGTGTCGGTGATGAGCAGGCGATCTTGCTGCTTCATCCAGTCGGCCACGGCTTGCGGTCCCTTTTGTTCTAACAGATTGCGCGTGCCCATCATGGGCTCAGCGCGCGCCTCGGGCGGACGCGGAGCTTTGAGGTCAGCGCGGGGTTTGGGCTGATCCTTTGTCTCGGGATGGCCGTTCACTGTGATGTCCGCGATATAGGTCAGAACCTTGGTACCGCGGTCACGGCGCTTGGCAAATTTGTACAGCTCTGGCGTCGTATCAATGAACTTCGTTGTGTATTCGTTCCCCAGAAATACAGGGTGCTTGAGCAGATTCTCAACAAAGGCGATGTTTGTGGACACACCGCGGATACGGAACTCGCGTAGGGCTCGGTCCATCCGCGCGATAGCACCTTCGGGCGTTTGCGCATGCGCTGTGATCTTGACCAGCAGACTGTCATAGTACCGCGTGATCACCCCGCCGGAATAGGCCGTACCACCATCCAAACGGATGCCCATGCCGGTGGCTTCGCGGAACGCGGTGATGCGGCCGTAATCGGGGATGAAATTGTTCTGCGGATCCTCAGTTGTGATCCGGGTCTGGATGGCGTGGCCGTTGAGCGTCACGTCATCCTGGGAGGGTTTGCGCGTGGCCTCGGCGAGGGTTTGACCCTCCGCGATCTTGATCTGCGCCTGGACGATGTCGATGCCGGTGACTTCTTCCGTCACCGTGTGTTCCACCTGCACGCGCGGGTTCACTTCGATGAAGTAAAACGCGTCGGTTTCCATATCCATCAGGAACTCGACCGTGCCCGCGCATTCATAGTTCACGTGCTTGCAGATCTTGTAGCCGAGTTCGCAGATCTCAGCGCGTTTTTCATCCGATAAATAGGGTGCAGGTGCGCGTTCGACGACCTTCTGGTTGCGGCGCTGCACCGAGCAGTCGCGCTCAAAGAGGTGGTACATGTTGCCTTGCTTGTCGCCGAGGATCTGCACCTCAACATGGCGGGCGCGGGTGATCATCTTTTCAAGATACCCCTCACCATTGCCAAAAGCGGCAATGGCTTCGCGCCGCCCTTCCAGCACCTTTTCTTCAAGCTCTTCGGGCTTTGTCACGGGCCGCATGCCGCGACCGCCGCCCCCCCAGGAGGCTTTTAGCATCATCGGATAGCCGATCTTTTCAGCCTGGCGCGCCACCTCTTTCATGTCGTCGCCCAAAACGTCGGTGGCCGGGATCACGGGCACACCTGCCGCAATCGCAACCTGGCGCGCGCTGGCTTTATCCCCAAGCGCACGCATGGTTTCGGCCTTGGGGCCGATGAAGGTGATGCCATTGGCATCGCAGGCATCGACGAATTCAGGGTTCTCCGACAAAAGGCCATAGCCCGGATGGATCGCATCCGCGCCGCAGCGTTTGGCCACGCGAATGATCTCATCAATCGAAAGATAGGCCTCAACCGGGCCAAGGCCCTCTCCGATCAGATAGGCTTCATCTGCCTTGAAACGGTGCAGGCCCAGCTTGTCCTCTTCGGCGTAAACGGCCACGGTGCGTTTGCCCAACTCATTGGCGGCGCGCATCACACGGATGGCAATCTCGCCCCGGTTGGCAATCAGGATTTTCTTGAATTCAGCCACTCTTGCTGTCCCCTTCTTGATGAAGACATCGCGCAATGGCCCCGATTTTCAGGTGCCGCAGCGCAGCGTAATCGTGGGCGTGTCTTACGGTTTGACGCGACGTTACGCAATCAGATTGCAGGCAATATCACGCCGCGGAGAAAAATCCTGCCCGTTTGAGGCACCCGCCTACCCAGTAATGTGGAGAAGGCTACCGCATTGTGAGCGCTCACATTTTTGCCCCTTGTCTCAGCGCGCCAAAGCCCGGGCCTCACTCAAGCGACTCAATGATTTTCCCGCGCGCGTCCCAGACGCGGGACAGAGCCATCTGCCCCATGTTTGAGATCAGATCAGATTTCAAAATATGCGCCAGATGCGCCGGTCCATCCCGGCCCAACGCGCCAAGCGCATAGTGCCAGCCGCGCCCGAGCATCACCAAATCCGCGCCCATCGCAATCGCGCGCAGAATGTCGAGGCCGCCCTCGACAGCGCCGTCGAACACGAGAGGCAGATCCGTCTTGGCACGTATCTTGGGCAGCATGGTGAGACCCGAAGGCGCCCCATCAAACTGTCGCCCGCCATGGTTCGAAACCCAGAGTGCATCGACACCGGCCTTTTCCAATGGCGCCACATCTTGAGGATCAAGCACGCCCTTCACGATCAGTTTGCCCTGCCATTCCTCGCGCATAGCGGCCAGATATTCCCAATCCGGCACCGTGCGCAGCTGATAGCCCGCGTGATTGTTGAGCGTCATGCCTTTGGTACCCGGGGCATAATCGTCGATGAGGCGCATGCGCGGCATGCCGTTCGCGGCCATGGCCATGGCCCATGCCGGACGGATCGCGACCTGGGCGAGAATGCGCGGTGTAAGCTTGGGCGGCTGCGTGAGGCCAGAGCGGATTTGGCGTTCCCGTCTGCTGGCCGCAGGAAGATCGGCCGTGAGCACGGCGGTGTGAAACCCGGCCTCCCAGGCGCGGCGCAGCATGTCGCGACGCACCTCCGGGTCGCGCGGTGGATAGAGCTGAAACCACGCGTGCTCCCCTAGCGCAGATGAGACATCTTCCGGTGTTTGGCTGGCGACCGTTGAGAGCGTGTAGGGAATGCCAGCTTTGGAGGCTGCGCGCGCCAGAATGCGCTCGGCATCCGGCCAGATCAGGCCGGACATGCCCACAGGCGCGATGCCAACCGGCATGTCGAGTGTCGAACTCAGGAAATCCACCTCTGTAGAGGCGTCAATTTCGCCGCGCAGGATGGCGGGCATGAAGTCTATGGCATCTAGCACAGCCCGGTTGCGGGACACGACCCGGTCCGCGCCTGTGCCGCTGTCGAGATACTCCCACACAAAATGCGGCAAGCGCCGTTTGGCACGGGCGCGCAAGTCTGCCAGCGCCGGGTATGTCGCGTCGAGGGTCATGGTTCAGAGGTAGCAAGACAGACGAGTACAGGGAAGAGCTCTCACCCCTGCGGAGCGCGGCGCAATCGCACCAGGAGCACTCCGCCCATCAGGATTGCGCTGCAGCCAAGCAGCGTCATCGCACTGGGCCATTCATTGAAGAAAACAATGCCGATTAGGGCCGAGAACACCAACCAGGAATAGTCAACAGGTGCAACGACAGAAAGCGGTGCTGATCGGTACCCGCGAATGGTACAATATTGCGCGACGAGACCGGCGGGACCCAACAAAATACAAAGCACAAAGGCTTGCCACGGTAAGGATTGCCACTCAAAAATTGCGGGCAAGATCATCAGGCAGAAACCAAAAAACGTCACATAGAGCATGACGGTATAGGCTTTCTCCGCGCGGCCAAGTAGCGCGATCAACAACCCCTCTATTGCGAAAAGCAACGCGCTTACGAAGGCAACCAGAGCCGGAAGGAAACTGAATTTAGATTGAAACGCGCCTTTTGAGACCATGATCAAAGCCACGCCTGTCAGCGCGATGACAACGGCGCGCCAGTGGGCCGCGCTCACCACTTCCTTCAGGAAAACTGCCCCCAGAAGCATAGTCAGAACCCCAAAGGCCATACCGATGGCTGTCGCATCCACCAGCGGCATGTTTGCAGAAGCCCAGGTGATCGCCACAGCCGCGCCGCACCCGCAGAGCGCACGGGCAAAGTGAACGCCAGGCTGCTGGCTGATATTCGCGCGCGGACCGCCCTGGCGCGAGAGGAAGACCAACAACACGACGAAAGCACCCAGGTAGCGCAGAAACGTTATCTGGAAGACACCGATGCGCCCATCCGCAAACTTTGCGGCTGCAAAAATGAGCGCCCAGATGAAGGTGCTGAGCAACACCCAGAGAATGGCAGGCAAGT
>CAKZYL010000325.1 GCA_937884705.1 uncultured Roseovarius sp.
GTGGCTTCTTCTTCTCGGTGAGCGGGCAGGCAATGCATGAACAATGCATCCGGCTTGGCATATGACATGAGCTCTTCATTCACCTGATAAGGGCGCAGCATGTTGTGGCGACGTTCCTTGGTCGATTGGCTGTCATGCATGCTGACCCAAGTGTCTGCGACCACCAGATCCGCGCCTTCCACAGCTTTGAACGCGTCACGCTCTATCGTCACGCGGCTGCCAGACTTCCGGGCGAGACCTACGAATTCATCCTCTGGGTCAAGCTGTTTCGGCCCCGTGAACGTCAAATCGAACCCAAATTGCCCGGCGGCATGCAAGAAAGAGGAGCACACATTGTTGCCGTCACCCGACCAAACAACCTTCTTGCCTTTGATCGGGCCGCGATGCTCTTCAAAGGTCATGACATCGGCCATGATCTGACAAGGATGCGTGCGGTCGGTCAGGCCGTTGATCACCGGCACATCTGCATAGTCCGCCATTTCGAGAAGCACGCCTTCGTCAAAGGTCCGGATCATGATCAGATCCACGTAGCGGCTCAGGACGCGCGCTGTATCGGCAATGGTTTCGCCGTGGCCAAGCTGCATTTCCGCACCCGACAGCAGCATCGTCTGACCCCCCATCTGGCGCACGCCTACGTCAAAACTGACGCGCGTACGGGTCGAGGGTTTTTCGAAGATGAGCGCGACCATGCGCCCCTCAAGCGGAAGGTCGTCATCGGGCGCGCCACGCGGGCGGCCCGAGCGTGCAGATTTCATGCTTTGCGCGCTATCAAGGATGTGCCGCAGAGCGGCTTGATCGGTTTTGTGAATATCAAGAAAATGGGTCATCGTTTTGGGCTCTTTTGGCCGAGAAAGCTTGGGGCCCCCAAGCTTAGAAGAACTGAGAAGAATGAAGCGCTAGGCAGGCTCTGACATATGCTGTCGCGCAACTGCACTCGCGGCTTGGTCAAGTCGCTCGATCGCCTCTGCGATCTCGTCATCTGTGATTGTTAAAGGCGGAAGAAGGCGAACCACATTGTCTGCGGCAGGGACAGTCGCCACGAGGGAGACATATCCCGCCTGAACCAAGTCTGCATTGGGCGCCTTGCATTTGAGGCCCAGCATGAGGCCCTGCCCTCGCACGCTTTCCAACACATCAGGATGCAATGCCACAAGCGCCTCCAGCTTTTGCCTGAAAAACCCGGCCTTGCGATTCACCTCAGAGAGAAACGCTTCATCCGCCACGTGATCCATCACAGCGTTTCCAACGGCACAGGCGAGAGGGTTCCCGCCATAGGTGGATCCGTGCGTTCCTGCCGTCATGCCTGACGCGGCCTCTTCCGTAGCCAGGACGCAGCCCAGAGGGAACCCGCCACCGATGCCCTTGGCAACGAGCATGACATCCGGAGTGATGCCCGCCCATTCATGGGCAAAGAGCTTACCCGTGCGGCCCATCCCGCATTGCACCTCGTCGAGGATCAACATGATCCCTTTGGCGTCGCACAGCGCGCGAAGCTCTTTCAAAAACTGATCAGTTGCAGGGCGGATGCCGCCTTCGCCTTGGACAGGTTCGATCATAACGCCGGCTGTGTGATCCGTGATCGCCGCCTCAACGGCCTCAAGATCACCCCAAGGCAGATGCGTGAACCCCGGCAAAAGCGGGCCGAACCCGTTCGTCATTTTCTCTGAACCGGCCGCGGCAATACCGGCCGAGGACCGGCCGTGAAAAGATCCTTCAAAGGCAATCAGATCAACGCGTCCAGGATGACCTTTGTCGTGCCAATACTTGCGCACCATCTTCACCGCCAATTCGCAGCTTTCCGTACCCGAATTTGTGAAGAAAACGGTGTCCGCAAAAGTATGCGCCACCAGCTTGTCCGCGAGCGCCTCTTGCTGTGGAATGTGATAGAGGTTGGACGTGTGCCAAAGGTTGCCCGCCTGCTCTGTCAACGCGGCAACCAGCGCAGGATGCGCATGCCCCAAAGCGTTTACGGCAATGCCCGCGCCAAGATCCAAAAATCGGCGTCCGTCTGCCTCAATGAGCCAGCTGCCTTCGCCTTTGACGAAGGAGAGCGGTGCGCGATTGTAGGTCGGCAGAACGGAAGCGATCATATCGGTCATCCTTTAAAAGAAAGCCCATTAGGTGCCAAAGGGCTGCGGGTGTGTCAATTGATTTGGAAGGTGCGCAATGCGCAGGTGATCAGGGACGCGTCAGGCGCGTCGACGTCGAAGAGCGTATGTGCGGTGTTTGATCATGCTGGCCGTCTAGTTGGTTTTGCACAACATGAAAAGATCAAATATCGCATAAAAGGAGATTTGATCGAAGTGAGCCCCTGCCCTTCGATCGCAGGCGCATCGGCGCATAACCTACTTCGTCCCAGCCTATGACGCTTGCGCGCGCAGTGATGACGAGGCATGGGGGATTGATGACACCGCGCGCGCCCAATCCCCCGCTTGCAGCTCTTTTGACGCTGCTTGCGGCGGCGTTTGTCGCCGGAACCACCCTCTTCGCCAAAGCCCTTGGCACCGGGTCGTTCGGCTCTTGGGATCTGGGCCCGCCTTTGCATCCGCTGCAGATAAGCCAAGGTCGGTTTTTGTTCGCGTTGATCGCCATCCTGGCCTTTGTCGCCTTGGCGCAGACGCGTTTGGAACGGCCGCATCTGCCTTTGCACGTAGCCCGGTCTGCCTTTGGCTGGGGCGGTGTTACTCTCATGTTTGCGGCTGCCGCGTTCATTCCATTGTCAGACGCCACCGCGATCAGCTTTCTCAACCCGGTCTTCGCTATGATGCTGGCGATCCCGTTCTTGGGTGAGCGTGTGGGGCGCGTCCGTTGGAGTGCCGCTGTGATTGCGCTCGTTGGTGTGCTCATCCTGACCAGACCTGGTACCGCCGCGATTGAGCTTGGCGCCCTTCTGGCCCTTGCCGCGGCTATGATGTTTGGGGCGGAAATTATCCTGATCAAACGTCTTGCGGGCCGAGAAAGCCCGCCTCAGATATTGCTTGTGAACAATCTCATCGGAGTGTGTCTCTCCACGCTCGCGGCGAGTTTTGTCTGGATTTGGCCAACCGGTGCGCAATGGGCGGCGTTGGCGGGCATCGGATTTCTCATGGCGGCCGCGCAAGCGTGTTTCGTCAACGCCATGGCCCGAGCAGATGCAAGCTTTGTCGCGCCGTTTTTCTACGCCACCTTGGTATTTGCCGCGGTCTATGACGCGGTGATCTTTGGTGTGCGTCCTGATGCGATCTCTGTCACGGGTGCCGTCGTGATCCTGTTTGGCGCCGGTCTGTTGGCATGGCGCGAAGCGCGTCTCAAGAGGACCGGATAATGTTCGCAGAGTTCATAAGACCGATGCAACCGGGCGAGGAGCGTGCCGTCGAAGAGCTGCTCAAAGCTAGTTTCGACAGCGATGCCGAAGCGCGTTTGGTCGACCAGCTCAGGGCCACCGGAGCAATGGCCGGAGAGATGGTCCTGCCGCTTGCGGATCAAGCGATCGGGTATTACGCTCTCTCTCACATGCGCAGTCCGAAAGAATGGCTGGCCTTGGCGCCTGTTGCAATCCATCCAGATCATCAACACCAGGGTCATGGGCGCCGAATGTTGAGTCAGTTGACCTCTTGGGCGAAGGCCGCAAAGCAATGGGTTGTCGTTTTGGGCGAGCCGGGCTTTTACGGGCAGTGTGGTTTCGATCTCTCCAGAGCTGCTGATCTGGCGTCGCCCTATCCGATCACACATACGTTGCTGGCCGGACCGGGTGACACCGTGCCAAAAGACACCTTAACCTACGCCAAGGCTTTTGAAGCACTGTAATGCCCCTGCTCCTACTTGCTCCCCTAACAATGATCGCATTTGCGTCAAACTCCCTTTTGAACCGCGTGGCTTTGGCGGGCGGACATATCGGAGCGGCAGATTTCGGCACGATCCGTCTGGCGGCCGGGGCCGTCATGTTGGGTCTGCTCTGCATCATCTTGCGCGGGGGTCTGCAATTACGCGGGCCTGCAAGGGTGATCGGTGTGCTGTCCCTGCTGCTCTACATGTATGCGTTTTCCGTGGCCTATAACGCGCTTGATGCGGGTCTGGGTGCGCTGATCCTCTTTGGCGTGGTGCAGATCACCATGTTTGCGGGCGGTCTTTGGGCGAGAGAGGTGATGCCGCTGCGCCGCTGGTTCGGGGCTGGTATGGCAATGGCAGGCCTTGCCTGGTTGCTATGGCCCGCAGAGAGCGGCCCTCAAGTCAGCATGCTTCACGGCGCGCTGATGGCAATCGCGGGGTTTGGATGGGGGCTTTACTCCCTAGCCGGACGCGCCTCCAAGGATGCTTTGCAGGCCACAGCCGCGAATTTCATACTGGCCGCCCCGCTTGGTGCGATCTTAGGGGTGGGTTTGCCCGCGTCTGAGATTGCGATTTCACTGACAGGCGTTTGGCTGGCGGTGCTGTGCGGGGCCATCACATCGGGCCTGGGATACGCCATGTGGTATCAAGTCCTGCCCCAATTGCAGGCCTCTGTCGCCGCAGTGGCACAATTGACCGTCCCGGTTATTGCCATGGTGGCAGGTGTGGTGCTCTTGGGTGAGGTTTTGACACTGCAGGCCTTGCTTGCGTCCGCCCTGGTACTAGGTGGCGTGGCCGTGTCTGTCCTGCGATAGAGGCGCGCAATTTCTTGCAAGAAATTGCCTCAAAAAAGGAGACTTTTTTGAAGCAGACTTTTGCAAAAGTCTGCCGCACTAGGCGAGAAACCGGTCTCCTGCCGGGCCGCGCATATACGTGATGCGACCGCCCGCTATGGTCACGCACACATCACGCGTCTCGGGATCGAGTACCAGTATATCCGCGCGTTTGCCTGGCTCCAGCCGCCCGCGATCGGTGAGACCAAGCACACGGGCAGGCCCTTCCGAAATCAGACGCCACGCTGACGGCAGATCGCACACACCGCTGTCAGCCAGCAAAAAGGCGGCTCGACGCAGCGAGGGGTAGTGATAATCCGAGGCGAGCGCATCGCAGAGCCCCATAGTCACCACATCGAGCGCGCTCACATTGCCTTTGTGTGATCCACCCCGCACCAAATTCGGAGAGCCCATGATGACGGCATCGCCCACACCACGGGCCGCTTCGGCCGCGGCTACAGTTTCGGGGAACTCGCAGACATGTACGCCCAGATCATGCCACCACCGGCGCTGCTCTGCTGTGCTTTCATCATGGCTGCCCATGCGCACGCCCTGCGCTTTGAGTTTTGGGACGGCCGCGCGCAACGCCTTTGGCACGTCTGCGCTGGCGCGGTGCATGGCCAGCATCATCTCGAGGTTTTTATCCGGATTGCGACCGACTTTGAGAGATTTGCCAACATGACCCGGAGGCATCTTGCCTTTGGCCAGATCCGCGTGCGGCAAGTGATCGTTGAACACCACAAACGATATGCCAAACCGCTCCACCATGGCGATCATGGCCGCATAGTCATCAATCATATGCGTTTCAAACCGCAGCTGCGTCATCAGCGTGGTATCGAGCCGCGTGCGCACCTCTTGGAGCGCCTCAAAGACTTGGCCAGCAAAGTCCGGCCCGCGCATACCGCCTTCCCAGCTGTAAAACTGCGCCAGGACACCTGTCGTGATCCCGTTGGAGGCCAATTCCGCTTCGGTGGCCATCAGGCCCAAATCAAGGCTCTTCATGGCGCCGCGCCGCGGGGCGAGGTGCTTTTCGAAGGCGTCACCATGAATGTCGACAAGACCGGGCAGAACCCAAAAGCCCGAGAGATCCACATCACGACCGTCACATGTCTCGACAATATCGCCGTTTTCCAGATGCAGAGGCATGTCTCTTAGTCCGGAGGACGTAAGAACCTTTGCGCCCGTCAGGCGCAAGGCGTGGGTCATTCCGCATCTCTAAAAAAGATATCGCCGATATCAAGATCACGGTCAAAGGCTCCCGCTTGGAGGAACTGAATGGTCTGCGCAATCACAACTGGGTTGTTCATCATGAAGGTGTGGCTTACGGGCAGTTTGATGTGATCGGCCATACCCTCGACTTTGGTAGATGCGACGGAGACTTTGCCATCGTCCGGGCCATCAATCAGGTGCGAGTAGAACGGGTTCAGTGACCGTGTCCCCGCAATGACCCCCAGTTCGAAATCGACCGGGGGAAGCGAAGCAACAATCCCATCTTCACCTGTCTCAAGCTGGGCGCCCGCAGGCCCGCTGATCCATTCGAAAACTTCAATCCAACCAAGTTCGTCAACCAGTTGCGTGCCTTGGTTGGGGGGCCCGAGCATCACAACGCGGCCCAGCCGTTCAGGGCGGTTCTCTACCAACCAATGGCGCAGAAGAATGCCCCCCATCGAATGGGTCACAAAGTGAACCGTGCGCGTGCCGCAAGTATCGATCGCGCGCGGCAGCGTGACCTCGGCAAGCTCGGCAATGGGCGCATCGGTCGAGGGATAATCTGCTCTAAAGGCCCTGTAGTCTTCTAGCTCAAGCGCCTCCTCCATTACGATGAATGACGCCTCGGTGCGGGCCAGACCATGGATCAGGACAACGCAATCCTTTGCCCAGGCGGGCAAGGGAAGGGTCACGAGTGCACAGGCAAGCAAGTGTTTCATAGGCTTGAGATATGCATAAAGCTGACGCTAATAAATCCCCAACGTAAGGAGAGGGAGCGAAAACATGCGACTGGCGGTGCGTGCGGTGATTGTGCAAGCGGGCCGTCTCTTGCTGGTCAACGCCTATCCGGGCGATCAAAGTGACCTTTGGTGCGCCCCTGGCGGGGGTGCGGAGCCGCATGCCTCGCTGCCCGAAAACCTCAAACGCGAAGTGCACGAAGAGACCGGGCTGACAATTGAGGTGGGCGCGCCGTGTCTGATCAATGAATTCCATGATCCTGCGCGGCAATTTCATCAGGTAGATTTGTTTTTTCGGGCCAAGATTTTGGCTGGGACGCTACAAGAGGGCTGGCAGGATCCCGAAGACATCGTACATTCCCGCCGATTTTTCACTCAGGAGGAACTGGCTGGTATCCGGTTGAAACCAGACAGTCTCGCCCAAGTCGCGTTTCAGCGTGGGTTTGGGTACGATCCGTTGGAGCGGGTCGTGGGTTGAATGGACACTAGCGGGCGCTGCCTCAGCCGCGCTGTGCGCGTCTCCCCAGGGTATTTGGAAAAAGAAAGAAGCCGCCAAATCAGGGTTTGACGCGATTTACATGTCCCATTTTGCGGCCGGGCTTTGTGTCGGCCTTGCCATAGAGATGCAGAGAGGCGGCCGATTCCCTAGCGATATCAGGGAGGTGGTTCACATCATCGCCGATCAAATTTTCCATGACGACATCTGCGTGCCGCGATCCATCCCCAAGGGGCCAACCAGCAACGGCCCGGATGTGCTGTTCAAATTGATCTACGCTGCACCCTTGTTGCGTCCAATGGCCGGAGTTATGCACGCGCGGCGCGATCTCATTGACGATGAGATCACCGGGTGTGACGAAAAGCTCAACCCCCAGAACGCCGACATACTCAAGCGCGTTCAGGATCTGCCCGGTGAGCAGCACCGCATCGGCACGCTGCGCGGCGCTGACATTGGCGGGCACAGTGGTGGTGCGCAGGATCCCTTCGCGGTGGACATTCTCGCCGGGGTCAAAGCAGGCCACCTGCCCGTCCAGCCCGCGCGCGCCGATCACGGAAATCTCGCAGGAAAACTCAACGAAGCCTTCCAGGATCGCGGGCCGACCGCCCATGTCCAGAAGGGCTTGCGGCGCGTCATTTGCAGATGTGAGTCGGGCCTGGCCCTTTCCATCATACCCAAAGCGGCGGGTTTTCAGAATGGAGGGCGCGCCAATCTGATCGAGCGCCGCAGCCAGGCCATCTTTATCATCGACCGCCGCGAACGGGGCGGTTTTCAAACCGAGATCAGAGAGAAAGTTCTTTTCGACCAGGCGATCCTGGCTGACTTGGAGCGCGCGGCGCGACGGGCGCAC
>CAKZYL010000326.1 GCA_937884705.1 uncultured Roseovarius sp.
AGCCCGGCACTCAGGAGCACGGCCATCTGACGGGTGAAGACGGACAGCAGATCGCGCCCCAGAGCCGACCTGCGCCATCCTTTGGCGGCAGGCGTGCCCGCAACGGTCGATTTGGTGGCGCGCTGTTCGTTGATTTCACCGGGCAGAAGCCCCAGCGCCGTAACCCTTGCGGACGCGTCATTGGCATCGTCGGCCACGACAATGCCACGCTTGGCTCGACCTTCCTGAGTGTAGGCCGTATAGGCAAAGGTTTTCACGGCGCCTCTCCGATCACCCGGGCCAGCTCGGCAAAGCTGGTCTCGCCGTCGGCGACCTTTTGCAGGGCGGACAGATACAACCCGCCCGCGGCGTCTGGACTGTCCTCAGCGATGAGTTGCTGAAACTGGTATTCGGAATAGCCCGTCTCGATACCCTCACGCACTCTGTCCGTGATCTCCAGCAGATCGAAAACACCCACGCGGCCGCTATAGCCCGTGCCAGCGCATGTCTCGCAAGGCGGCTCATCGCTATCTGGCCCAGGATGCACATTCGCATGATAAACCTGCGCCGGCGCTTCGATCCCCATCCGGTTGAACTGCGTGAGCTCCTCTGGCGTGGGTGCTCCGGGGCGTTTGCAATCAGGGCAAAGTTTGCGCAAGAGCCGTTGCGCGATGATCCCGCGCAACGTGGCAGACACAAGGTAGTTCTCCACGCCCAGCTCACGTAGACGAACAATGGTCGCAAGCGGCGTGTTGGCGTGCACGGATGAAAAAACCAGATGCCCGGTGAGCGCGGCCTCTGCCGCCACCTGCGCGGTTTCGCTGTCGCGGATCTCACCCACAAGGATCACGTCCGGGTCTTGACGCAGCACTGTCCGCAGGACGCGGACAAATGTCATGCCAATCTCCGCGTTCACCTGGCTTTGTGAGATGCCCTGCAGCTCGTATTCAATCGGATCTTCAACGGTCAGAACGTTGCGTTGGCGCCTGTCGGCCAGCTGCAGCAGCGAATAGAGCGTGGTCGTCTTGCCGCTGCCCGTTGGGCCCGTGGCGAGGATGATCCCGTTGGGTTGGGCGGCAAGCCTGTTCAACATAGCCTGACGTTCTGGATCAAGCCCGAGGTCTTCGGGGGCCATCAACCCCCCAGAGCGATCGAGAAGCCGCATCACCACGCGTTCGCCATGCGGACCGGGAAGCGTCGAAATCCGCACATCGAAGGCCCGCCCTCCGAGGCGCAATGAAATCCGCCCATCCTGAGGCAGACGCGTCTCAGCGATATCAAGGCCAGACATGACCTTGAGCCGGGACACCACGCGCCGCGCTGGCACATCTTGGCGGTCAAAGGCCTGTTGCAACGTGCCATCCACTCTGATGCGGGCGCGCAATCCCCCTTCATGGGGTTCGATGTGCAAATCCGACGCAGATTGGCGCACCGCACGGCGCAGAAGCTGGTTGACCAGCTTCACCACCGGCGCCTCTTCGGCGTCTTCCAACAGATCGCGCGGCATCGCATCCCGTATCTCGCCATCGAGATCGAACTGCAGATGATCTTCGCCGAACTGCTCACCGCCTTCGTCATAAAGCTGTGCAAGGCGGCTCTGGAACGCAAGCTCATCAAGTTGGGTCAACTCGAGCGCCCGACCCGCCATCGCGCGCGCCGCTCTCAGACCTGTCGGGGTGACCCCTGGACCAATGACCAAGTGTGCTCCGTCAAGGGCAACCTGGTGATCGCGCGCAAAGGCAAATGGCAGTTGCACCTGCGGCGCCGCATACTGCGTCATCTCTTGGTGTGTCTCCGGGAGCGGAGACTTTGTAATGCTACTGTCCGACATCCGTATTCAACCTCGGCGGAAGGGCCGGGTAGAGACGTTCTCTCACGGCCTTGTCCACATAGGTTCGGTCAAACGGCTGGTTGAGGTCAACACCATCGAAGGGAAAACCTGTGCGCCGCACGTCTGGACGCAGATTCTGGCTGCGCGGATCGATCCGGCGGCTGATCTGCTCCACACGTCGGGCGATCTCTCCGGTGACACGTTGCGCTTCACGATCTGAGCGTAGCACGCGAGGGCGCAACATCACTAGAAGGACGCTCTGCCCATCTCTGACATTGCGCCCACGGAAAAGCCCGCCAACCAGTGGCACATTGCTTAGCCCCGGGACCCGTTGGTTGTTGGATTGCGCATTTTCCTCCATCAAGCCCCCGAGCATGATCACGCGCCCGTTGCCGACCAGAACATTTGAGGTAAGGTTGCGCCGAACCGTGATTTCACCAGCCTGCGCCGCCGCACCGGTTAAGTTCGACACTTCCTGGGAGATCGCCATGCGCACCAGATTGTCTTCTGTTATCTGCGGGCGCACCTTGAGCGTGAGACCGACATCGCGCCGCTCAATGGTTTGGAAGGGCTGATCCGGGATTGCGCTGTCGCCCACGGTGGCGAAAGAGCCGGTGACGAAGGGCACATTCTGCGCCACCACGATCTCTGCTTCCTGGTTGTTCAATGTCAGCACAGCTGGCGTGGACAAAAGCCGCGTCGTGCTTTCACTGGCAATCGCGGTCAGAAGTCCTGCGAAATCATCGTCGAGCGCGCCAATGGCACCTCCGTTGCCTGGGGATGTGATATTGCCCGCAACGGCGGAGCTGACCAAGGTAATGAGAGAGGACCGTCCGTCCAGCGAAAACGACGTACCGCCCCCGATCGCATCGTCGAGAATGCCGCCAAACTGCACCGACAGGTCGGAGAAATCATCCGACGAAATTTCGAAAATCACCGCCTCGATGAGAACCTGCGCAGGTTTGCGATCTAGCGCACGAACGGATTGTGCGATGCTGTCGATCTGATCAGCCGGTGCATTGATCAAGATCGAATTGGTCTGCGGTTCCGCCACAACCGTGACAGCCACGGCCGCCCCTTCCACGCCTGGCGTGGGCAAGGATTGACGGATCACGTCGGCCAGAGGTTCCGCCTCCGCAAAGCTCAGGGTGACCACCCGCGACACGCTGCGCCGCTGCGGCGTATCCAGCTTGGCCACGACGCCGCGCACGCGGCTGCGAAATTCGGACGACCCCGATATGATGATGCTGTTGGCACGCCTGTCCGCCGAAATACTGGCACCTGCAGGCAGGATATTGAGGCCATCGATCACGGCCACCAGATCTTCGGCGCTGGCATGGTCAAGCCGAATGGCTTCGATTTGGCGATCTTGTGAAATGTCGAGACGCCGAACAAGCGCTTCGATGCGCGAGATGTTTTCACGCCGGTCCGACAGGACGAACACGCCAGAGGAGTAGACAGGCGTAAAGACGGCATCGTCGGGCAAAAGCGGCAGGACCACTTCCACGATTTGATCCAGGTCTTCGGTTTCGACAGGGATCACGCGCGTCTCAAACACTGATCCTCTCTCTGTTCCAGTCGAGGCCAGGTTGCGCGCACTGCTCAGAGGCACAATCCTATCCACCCCTTCACCTTCCACGATTGTCAGCCCGTTGAGCTCCAAAACATTGCGGAAGACTTCGAGGATCGTATCAGACGTCACTGGCGCGGGCGCCACAACGGTCACCTCGCCCGAGACAGACGGGTCGACAATAAAGTTTCGTCCGGTCTCTTCCGCGACGATCTGCACGAAGTTGCGCAGCTCCACACTGCGCAAGTCCAGTTCTACCTGCGCGCGCACGCTGCTTGTGGTCACGCCAAGCAGTATGACCGCGATCAGCATGCGTGAAAAAGCGCCGACCAACGTGTTCAGCGCTCGCAATCGGGAGGGGCGCGTCTCAAAGTGTCGTGCGCAGGGTGTCATTTTGGAGTACTTTGCGGGCGGTTTTTGAGCCCGTCATTTTCTGCCCGAACATTATCGGTGTCCTCACTTCTCGATATTGATGCCCCGCCCGGGTTTTTGTTGTATTTTTGTGACATATCTCCAGCCTGATCGGGGATACATCGTGGGCGAAACCTTACCAGTTCTCCTCTTCATCCTGAAAACCGATGCGGATTATCTCGCCATCGCGCCTTGCCAGAATGCTATCTTTTTCGATCTCTACCACGGTTTCGCCGCCAGACAAACCGCCTCCGAGCCGCACAACACGTTCCTCAAAACCGTCATGCACCAATGCCAATGCATCGCCGTCACCTGTCATCAGCCCCGTCAGCCAATACTCATTGGTTTCCACCGGCTCTTCGGGGGCGGCTACCACGTCTTCTTCAACCAAAACATCCTGCAAAACTGCGGGTTCAGGCTCTGGCTTTGGCTCAGATATGATGAGATCACCAAAGGCCGCCAACCAAAGCCCATCGTCCAGTTCACGCTCACCCAAGGAAGCATCCAGACCCTGCGCATTGGCCTCTTCGGGAAGCGACGCAAACGCGGGTTGTGACACGATCTCAAGTGCACCAGGTGATGATCCGTTGACCAATCGCTCCACGGCGACGCCAAGCGCAAACATTGACGCAACAATCATCACGGGGTTTGCCCTGGATCTGGTTGGTGCAAAGCGTATCATCTGCCACACAAATTTAACACGAGCAGTCACTGCGCATGTT
The DNA here is from genome assembly GCA_937884705.1 of uncultured Roseovarius sp. Classification (GTDB taxonomy): domain Bacteria; phylum Pseudomonadota; class Alphaproteobacteria; order Rhodobacterales; family Rhodobacteraceae; genus Roseovarius. Next base: position 4,514 of record CAKZYL010000326.1, read on the forward strand.
ACGGTTTTACCCTTTCGATCATCCTTTGACCGTTTGCACAGTCCACGTGGACTTTACCACCGGATACTGTTAATCTTCAATAAAAAGATAAACGAGGACAGGTTGATGCAGAGCAGGCGCGCGCCACGGGCGGCCGTTTTTTCGGCTATGGCGTTTTTTGTAATGTCATGCGAACCGGCTGGAACAATTGTTGAAGGCGGACGTGCTGACGATTACGCTGTTGCCCGGCAGGCTTTAGAGACAGGAAACTACCCCCTCGCCATCGTACGATACGAACGCCTTTTGGATCAGGCAGGCGATGCTGCGGGGCGTTTGAACCTCGAATATGCCCACAGCCTGTTGCGCGCTGGACGCTACGAGGATGCCATCACCGTATCATCGGCGCTCATTGAGACGCAGGGCGGGAGCCTCAAGGGCAGCGCACTTGCTGTGCGCGGCACTGCGCAGCACCAGATCGTACGGGGCAGACTTGATGCTGGCGAAACGGAACCCGGCTTACGCAGCCGATTGCTGGCCGCACAGGCGGACCTCAAGAGCTTCATCAAAAACCACTCCAATCTGGACGCCGCGGGTGCCATGAAAGCCCGGCTTGAAATGATCGCCGCCGATCTGAACAGCGTCAGTTGATCCCAGTATGCCGAACGCATGCCGGAGCAACCTGAGCCTAAGCGGCCTTTGCCGGGCGGTGACCAACACCAAATCTTAGGTGATGTTGCGAGAGGCGCCCCGATCACAACCAAGTTTGGTAACTCAGATGAAAGACTAACGTGCGAAAGATGCGCATAGCCAAAAAAACGCACAAACTCTTTAAATGCAGACACTTGCGATAGCTTCTTTCACCAACGTGACTTTTCATGTAAGGAACATTTAACGAAGGGCGAAAAGACCCAAGTTTTTGAGGCAGGCAGATATGCCAACAGCGTACACCGATCAGTTTTGGGTGCTTGACCCATTTGCTCCGCCGCCTGTGGGGACGACGCTTACTGTGGTTTCTTTTGAAATCATTGACCAAAACGACAATAATCTGATCAACCAATTTTCCGGTGACTCTGTTGATGGCGTTGATATCGTCGCCTCCTATCCCGGCGATACTGTCACCGTAGATCTATCAGGTGGCGGCTCGATTACCGTGACGGGTACCACGTTTTATCTGGCGGACGGGCGACAGGTGTTCACGCCCACAGATGGCACTGTGCTTGAGACGGCCACATTTACCGGCAGCTCCTTTGTCACGACCCAGGGCCCACTGGAGGTTGGCGATCTTGGCCCCCCCTGCTTTACATCCGGCACCTTGATAGAGACCCCCACCGGCCAAAAATCTGTGGAAACCCTACGAGAAGGCGACACCGTATCAGGCTATGAAGGGGAAGAACTGATCCTTCGCAAAGTCCTGCGCCGCGTAATTTCAGCGCGTGATCTGGCCATCAACCCGAAGCTTCGGCCGATTTGCATCATGGCTGGTGCGCTCGGCCAAAACCTTCCCAAGCGTGATCTCTTGGTATCACGACAGCATAGGATGCTGGTCAAATCCAAAATCGTCGAGCGGATGTTCGGGCAAGAAGAAGTCCTGCTTCCGGCTGTGAAGCTTTTGGAATTGCCGGGCATTTTTGTCACAGAAGATGTCACGCGCGTCGAGTACATTCACCTCCTGTTTGACCGACATGAAGTTATCCGGGCCGAGGGCGCGCCGACCGAGAGCCTTTTTACAGGCCCGGAAGCCCTCAAAGCCATGTCGCCCGACGCGCGCGAAGAGATCCTGACGCTTTTTCCGGAGGTGGCGGAGCTCAACTATGAACCGGAACCGGCCAGACACATTCCGCCTCAAAGGTTGCAAAAGCAACTGATCAAACGGCATGCGAAGAACAATCAACCTGTTCTGAACTCCAAGTAACCCTGGTCAGCGCCTCACCTGCGCGAGGGAGCGCAGCGGCGCACGGATTTGTTCAAATGCCGCTGCCTGTGTTCACCCGGTGCCTTTCAGAGTGCTGCGCTATACTGGTTCAGTGCAGGGAGCGAACGAACGATATCATGTTCTGCGCCACGACATCGCCAGCCTCAAGAAGGATCGAGTGCTTGTAGTCGGGCAAGATCACCAATTCTGAGTTTGGCAAAGCGTTGTGTATCTGCTGATTAAGACGCGGGTTGCACCCACCGTCCATCTCCCCGGTAAGGACGAGTGACGGCGCAGTGACCTCGTGCAGCCAGGGCGACATCTCCGTCCCGGCGTAGATGCGAAAGACGTTCAGAAACACCTCCGGGTCGGTCTCGACCACCTGTTTGAGACGCCGGTCCACGATGTCACGATGCCGGGCGATGAAGTCATCTGTGTACCAGCGATCAATCAAGGTCTCCAAGACGTTTGGCACGCCTTTCTCTTCCATCGCGTGGACGACGGCCCAGACCTTCTGGCTGTCGTCCTCGGTCCGGAACGCTGCGGTCGACAAAATGCCCAAGGACAGCACCCGGTCAGGGAAAGCACGGGCGTAGGCGGGGCCAATCATCCCACCCAGCGAATGGCCCGCGATGTGGCATGTCTCACATCCAACCTGCTCGCGCACATGTTCAAGGTCCGCCACCAACTCCTCCAGCCCGAAGGGCAAATCGGGGCACGGAGAGGCGCCATGCCCCCTTAGATCGTAACTCACGACGGTGAAGTGTTGCGTCAGATGGGGCATCAAAAACCGCCATGTATCACGTGCAGCACCGATCCCATGCACGAGGATGAGAGGCGGGCCATCGCCCTCAACTGAATAGGCGCAATCAACAGCCTGCGTCATGAAGAGCTCCTAATGGATGGGAGTAAAGGCCGTTCACTCTGCGGCCACGGCACCTGCTGGTGATGTGAAATGGGGCATCACCTCTTCGGCAAAGCGCTGAATACTTTCCAGCGTTTCCGCCTGGGACACACCGAAATTCATCGACAATATCACGCGGTCAACGCCCATCTCGGCATAAGGGCCCAACTGATCGATCATCTGCTGCGGTGAGCAGATCAACAGGTTGGCGTCCAGCTCTTCGCGGGTCTGGCTGCGCGGCAGCGGGCGCGCCATGCCGTTATCGATCAGGCCGGGGCCGGTGTAGACGTTGTCGAACTTGCTATAGTAATACTCAGCGGCGCTCAGCTTGGCTTGTCGATCTGCTTCTGTACCGGTCACGAAACTCACGCGGGACAAAGACAAAGTGAGGTCTTCCCCCTTTTTGCCCATCTCGTCCTTTGCCCGGGTAAACGCGCCCACCTGATCAAGCAGCAACTGCTTGTTGCCCGCAAGCGGAGTGGTCTGGATGTGAAAGCCACGTTTCGTGCAGTGATAAATCCCGTCCGGGTTCATCACCGCCATCATCATTTTCGGGCCGCCCGGGCGCACAGGGCGCGGCATGATCGTGATCGGATCAAACGTGTAGTACTTGCCATCCCAGGACACCTCCTCTTCTGACAAGAGCGCCTGAAGCACGTCGAGAGATTCATCAAACCGTTCGCGTGTTTCCTCCATGGGAACGCCCAAACGCTCCATCTCCACCTTGAACGCCCCGCGGCCTACACCCAGCAGAAGCCGTCCTTCGGTGAAGATATCGGCGACAACGACCTCACCGGCATAGGTGCGCATGTCATGCAACGGCAAGACGACGATCGACGTCATGATCTTGATCCGCTGCGTATGGGCCGCAATCTTGACCGCAAAGGTCAGCGGCGCAGGCATCATCAAGACATTCATCAGGTGATGCTCGGTCACAGATACTGCATCATAACCAAGCTTATCGGCCAAAACGGCCTGCTCGACCATGTCGGCATAGACCCGGTCCCCGCCATAGGCCTTGTCAGGATAGTCCGCTGAAAGCTGGATACTGAACTCCATCGATGTGCTCTCCTGTCTCGGTTGCCAGGAAGGTACTGGATTTATTTAATTCAATAAAACGAATTTAATTGATTTAATAATTCGGAATTTCCGAAATATTGTGCCTTTATGAACTTCTCATCGCTGCGCACATTCTTGGTCATCGTGGAAACCGGCAACCTCAACAAAGCGGCGGCGCGGTTGAATGTGACGCAATCGACGGTGACCGCGCGGTTGGATGCGCTTGAGCTGAGCCTTGGTCAAAAGCTGCTTGTGCGCTCTCGCAAAGGCGCGAAACTGACGCGGGCAGGTTTCATCTTTCGACCCTACGCCGAAACTCTGATGCGCGGTTGGGAACAGTCTCAAAATGCTGTTGGCCTCTCCAAGGGCTATTCAGGCCTCTTTAGCTTTGCCTGCGAATACGATCTTTGGGAAAGCGTCGGACGGGCCTATTTCGATTGGGCGCGAGAGACCAACCCCGATCTGGCCCATGAGGCCTGGCCCGGGTCGCCCGACGACATCGCAACCTGGCTCGCCAACGGGTTGACCGATGCCGCGCTCACGCTGGAGCCTGTCGTGGGGCAAGGTCTGATCTCGACTGTGACAGCGCAGGAGCGGCTTCTTCTTGTGTCCCCCAAGCCTCAGGACTTTGACACGGAGATGGCTGATTACATCTACGTGGATTTGGGCCCGGAGTTCCGCCGTCAGCACACCAACAAAGCGCCCTTTGAGGAGCGCGCGGCGGTGACATATGCCTCCTCGGCCTGGGCTCTTGATCACTTGCTGCGCGAGGGCGGCAAAGCCTATCTGCCATTGGGCGCGGTCACCCCAAAACTCAGCGATGGGACCTTGCACATTGTGACAGGCGCGCCCGAATTCTCCCGAGGTATCCACTTTACCGTGCGCGAGCAGAGCAAAACACAGTTCCCTTGGTTGGACACCTCTGCCTTTTTGCTGACATCTCTTGCCAGTAAGGTGCCGCAGTCGACAGTGCCCATTCCCTGAATGGCATGATTTGCTCTGAGCCACTAAGATCGCCGCAGCGCGCAAATCAGCCGGAGATACCGCCATGTCCCTGAACTATGTCATGCTTGGCTCAAATGATGTGCC
>CAKZYL010000327.1 GCA_937884705.1 uncultured Roseovarius sp.
GGGTCACGCTGTCGTTCCATTCTGCCGTCACACCGAGATCGAAGAGCCAGTAGTCCCCGACTTTGTCGCCGGGATTGTTGTTGACATCACTGAAAGACTCCCCGCGATACGTGGCCCGCGCATCAGCCGAAAGAACGCGCGTCAGCTGAACCTGCCCGCCCAGGGAAAACGTCACATTGGGATCCTGTCCAAAACTGTTTCCGTTCAAAAGGGGTTGGGTTGCGGAGGCCTGCGTGACCTCCGTTTCCAAGACGCCCAGAGCGGCATCAAGCCTCACCCGGTCTGTCACCTGCCACACGCCGTCCACTTCGAGGCCGTAGCTGATACCTTCTGGTTGGTTGATCACCTGCAGTGTCGCGCGGTTGAGCGGGATGAGTTCGACGAAAAGCTGCGGGTCATCGTGCCAGTTGTAAAATGCGGTGACCCCGTAGGACAGCGTCCCGAGTGCGTTCTCACCACGGAACGTGGCTTCTGCCGTTGTGACGTTTTCACTTTCGAACGTGTAGGGCAAACCCGCAAAGAAATTGAGGCCCACGCCGCCCGGATTGTAGCCTGTACGAAGGGAGCCGCTCAGCACATTCGTTTCACTGAAATAGTATGCCAGGCCTATGGCGGGTAAAAACTCCTCCTCGCTTAGCGGCACAGATTGGTTGGCCGACATCAAGGGCGGGGGCGCGACGGAAATTTGCGTGCGATTTCCATCAAACCACAGCATGCGCGCACCACCAAAAACGGTCAGCTTGTCGCTGATGCCATAGCGCAGGTCGGTGTAGATGGACGTCGTGTCTGAACTTGATGATGTGGTGATTTGCAAAGGACCCGCCGGCGTTGGAACCGCAGATTGACCGTCTTGCGACCGGTCTTCGAAATGCACACCCACGAGACCGGAAAGTTCACCGCGACGCACGCGTTGATCTTCGCCGAAACTGTAGATGAATTCAAAAGTTGTCAGTTCTTCATTGACGTCCACAGGGGACGGAAAGGTTTGTTCCGGGACTGATTTGAAATTGTCATCCAGATAGGACGTGAAGAATTGAAAATCACCGGCATCTGTCTCCAGCTTGGCGTCCAGCGACAAGATACTGGTTTCGGTGTCATATGTTCGCGCGTTGGTTTCCGGGGACAACAGCACGCGACCGGTCGGCGTGGCAAAGCCCCCAGGGCCGCTGACCGTATTGCGGGTTTGCGGGGTTTGGCCGTCTTGATACTCAGCTGCAAAATTCACCGTCAGCCTGCCCAGATCGGTCTCCCACTCGCCCAGCAGTTTGCCGCGCAGGCGGATATTATCGTATTCGGTCACCCAGTCCGCGGGAAACGCACTGACCACGTCTCGGGCGTCCTCGCCTTGGGCCAGTTCAAAAGTAAAGCGCCCCGCGATGTTGTTGGTAATCGGCCCAGAGACCATGCCGTTCACGACAACATTTTGATCGTGAAACTGGTCGATCTCCACGCCTAGCTGAAGCGCGGCTTCGGGTTCGAAAGTCGGATCGCGGGTTTCAATTACGATCGACCCTGCAATCGCTGAGCGTCCACGCAACAGGGATTGTGGCCCGCGAAACACTTCGACCTGCTGCACATCCCACAAAGAGGAGCCCGATGAGAACGGAATTGAGTTCGGTCTGGTGACCCCGTCAATCACGAATGCCAGGCGTGGCAGTGCGCCAGTAAAGCCTGTCAGTGCGGAGCCGCCTGGGCCAGGGCCTTGAATGCCGCGCAGGGTCGGCAATTCGCTTTTGCCTTCGACAAAAAGGTTTGGCGTGCTGGCCAGCACGTCGTGGATATGGGCGGTTTGGGATTTCTCCAGCCGTGCTTCATCCAATACGGTCACACCCACATAGGTGTCCGTCAGTGTTCGTTCGCTACGTTCCCCGGACAGTACCAAAGTGCCCAAGGAAAAGGGGGCTGGCTGGTCTTGTGCGACCAGCGCAGCAGGCGCGCTGGTCAGCATCAGACAGGCGAAGGCGCGTGCGAAGGTTTGGTTTCTATCCAACATCGTCTAACCCCGTTCCATTGTTGATTTATTTACTCAGTTAATGACAAACCCTCTGCAAGTCGGCCAGAATGCTGGCCTGACAGTTTAGACACTTAATCTGACATTTTGGGCTAGCGCCGGGATTTCGCCTGCGATGGTGGGTGGCCGAAATGCGTGCGGTAGGCACGGGCGAACGCCTCTGGCGCGCTGTAATGAAGGGTCTGGGCCACGTCCGAGATTGGCACGCCCTGCAGAAGAAGATGATCGGCCTGCACCATGCGGGCATCCTTCAGAAACGCACCGATAGGTTGCCCTGTCACGGCACGAAACACCTTTTTCAGCGCAGATGCGCTCATCCTGCAGTGACGCGCGACATCCTCTGTTTTCAACGTTACGCTGAGATTTTGCCGAATGTAGGATTCGGCCCTCTCGGTGACCTGTTGGTCGCTGTAGGACATGTCATGGTTGGCCTGAACCTGGTGCGACATGGCTTCAAGAAGGATGTTCATCGCCAGATTTCTGGCGCGCAAAAACTCGAACGGATTTTCTGGAGACAGGCTAAAGAGTGCCTCTGCCAAGCTGGTTAGAATGGTTGGAGAAGGTCCATCCAAATGCTGGCCGCGATCAAAAAGCATGTCCACGGCCGCGTTTAAACCGGCGTCTCCCAGATCCTCGATGACCTCTTGTGTGTAGGTTATCGAAACTGCCTTGAAGACCTCTTGGGCGGGGGCTTCGATCTCCCAATCGACGGCCTCTTTCTGCCCCAGAATAAAGTACTCTCCGGGGCGCACCTCATGGACCGGCCCTGTGTCACCTGCGCGGCGAGCTGTAGAATTGCCCTGCAGGCGGACCTCAATCGTCAACCCAACTGAACCCTGGGCTCGGGCTGCATAGGCAGATTGGCCGCGCAGATAGCCCAGATTGACGTGGATGCCATCACCAATCGGAACCCGGCGGATGATACCGGAGGCGACGACGTCACGGTTGCCTTTGATGTCCAGCGTCTTGATGATCAGATCGTCGGACATCGCGTCGATCGTGGCTTGCGTCACGTCCTCCAGCAAGCGGTGCGGCGCTCTCATGGCCTGGCCCTCACGCTTCGAACCCTGCCTCACCTCGTCGCCAGTAGGCAGCCGAAATCTGCTGCCCCTTACCGAGGCCTAGGTCGCCTTTGAACGTCTTTCGCAACGCCTGTGCGTCCTGAAACTCCCCTAAAAACAATGCATAACCCGTCGTCCCTGGGCGCAGAACCTGCGCCACATGAGCGCGCATATCGCGGGAAAAATCGACGCTCGGAACGGCCGTGACGGAGAATTTGGTCTCCGGCAGGTAAGCTTTCAGGTCGCCATCCGCCTCACAGATAACCTGGCCGGTGGCGTCCTGCGATACGGTTTCCAAAAACCGGGCAACGGCTGGCAGACCGGTTTGGTCCGCGATCAAAAGGTAGTCCATGGCCTCTGGCAAAACGGTTTCTCCGACAGGCCCCATGGCCCCGATCTCAGTGCCGATCTCGGCCCCGCTTGCCCATCCCGAGATCAATCCTTCGCCGTGGCTCACAACATCGAGGTCGAGTTCTCGATCATCGGGTCGGGCGTGCCGGATCGTGATGTAACGTGCATGCAGACTGTCCTCGCCCTGGGGCCAGACCGGCGCACCATTGGCCCCCATGCTTGGCCAGATCGGCTCTCGACCCGGGTTGGCCGGCAGCATCAGCCTCAGATGCAGGCCATCCGTCTCGAACATGGTCTCATCCTCTACGGTCACGGTGGCACGCACGAGGCCCGGCATCGGAGAGGATTTTCTCTTCAGGGTCAGGATGCGAAAGTTATCCGGAAGATCACCGGTGACCGAGGTCTCGCCGGTCCAGCGCAGGGATTTTGCAATCGCTTCGTCAAACTCTGCCACATGCTGTGCGATGGCGTCTTTGAAAAAAACCATCATGTTCGGGTTGGGGCCCGCAAGATGAATGCGAAGCCCTGCATCCGTCGCGGCAAGCGTGATCCGAAACCCCGCATTCTCGATGTAACGCGCGCCGGTCTCGTCCGTCTCAAGCGCGACATCGTGGTCATTTTCAATGTGCGATACAAACGCGTTCAACATTGCGGTCGGGTCCGCCGTGGGCACACATGTCTCAGTCGCAACTGCATTCATTTCACGTCTCCATGGATAATCCTAGTCAATCCGCCTGGGTACGAGTCCGTAGAACGTCGCATAACGCGCCTTGGCCATTAAACGATAAGCCCGCACGACGTGTCTCACAATGCGTTCGTGAAGAGTTGAGTGCGTCCAAGAAATGCCACCCGACCTGCCCGCTATATGGGAAATCTACAAACTGGCGGCCCCGTACCGGAAGCCGCCAAGTGATATGTTTATGGTTTAAAGACTGACTTTAGAATTCCGCCTGCAGATAAGCTCCGATCGTGCGTGGCTCACCCGTCCGGACGATGGATGGGTTGACGCCGTCTTGGAAGCGCGCGGTTACATAGTCTTCATCGAACAGGTTTCGTACATAGATCCCGGCGGTCACGTTGTCGTTGATTGGGTAGGTGGCATTCACGTTGAACAACCAGCGATCATCATCCTTGTAAGTGTTCGCATTGTCTTGGAAGGACCCAGCTTTGAAGGAGACATCGGCCCCCAGCGACAGCCCATTGTTGAAGATGTATTCTCCGCCAAACGCTGCGGTCCAGTCCGGCGCGAACGGAAACTCGTTGCCCGTGAAGTTGTTCAAGCCACTGACAAAGGATTTGAATTCTGTTTGCGTGTATCCAGCCGATCCGAACAGGAAGAGGTTTGATGTGACCTCGCCTTCCACGCTCAGTTCGAACCCGTAAAGTTCGGACTTGGCTGCGTTGGCGGTGTCATTGTTGAAAAGCGCATCCAGCGGCGTGCCCGATGGCGTGCCGGGTACGGAGATTTGCATGTCATCCCAAGTGGTGAAAAACACGTTGGCCCCGACACGCAGCGTGTCATCGCGGAACGATCCACGATAAGCGAGTTCGTAGTTGACGGAAAATTCGGGATCGTAATTGGAGATAGGATCCACCCCGGGGATAAGCGTCTCCACCAGGTTTGAGCTAGACCCACCGGCGCGATAGCCCCGCTGCACCGTGAAGTTCACAGATTGGTCGGGCGTGAAGTCATAGGTGATGCCGAGCTTGGGTAGGAAAGCCTCAAAAGAACTGCTTCCCGTACGCGACGCGATATCCGGAATGCCGCCACCGAAGGGCGGCGGCGCGTTGAGGATCGGACCGAAGTCGAGAGATTGCCGGAATTTGAATGTCTCAATATCGTAGCGCGCGCCGACCGTGACAAAGACCTGATCCGTTATGTCGATATCGGCCTCACCGTAAATCGCAAAGTTCTCCACCTCGGTGTCGAAGTCTTCGTTGAAGAAATCGGAAAAACCTGCAAAGGCAGGGTTCAGGGCGCCCAGATCAGTAAAGATACGCGATGGGCGTGTGTCTTCCGTATCGGTGTAGAACAACCCTACAACACCTCGGACACGCTTATAGTCGAACTTCAACTGGATATCCTGTTCGAAGGTGCGGCTCGTGCTCGAAAAATCGCGGAACGACTGACCAAGTGCAAACGGCGGCGCATCTCCTTCCAACCGAGTATAATCCTGGTCGTAGTAATTGGTCTGTGTTTCCAAAGACCATGCGTCACTGACGTCATAATTCGTGGTCAGGCCGTAGATCCGCGTGATCGAACCTTCCACCGCATCGGCGGAGTCAAAGGTGACGCGTGCGGCAGGGAAGAATGCATCCAGAACATAGTCTTCGCCGCCCTGAGAATCCGTATAGCTGTATTCTAGAACAGCATCGAAACGGTCGTTGGGCTTCCAACGCAGTTTCGCGCGATAGGCCTCGTAGGTGCGCGCGTCATAGCGATCATCATTGCGCGACAAGCTTGTGACCCAGCCATCTTCGGCGTAGTTCTCTGCCGAAAAGCGGAAGGCCAGCTGGTCACTGAAGACTTGGTTATAGGACAGCGCCACCCGATGCGTGTTGCGCGAACCGCCTTCGACCCGGAAACGGTATTCGTTCTCAAAGATCGGATCGCGCGTGTTGATGATAATGGCTCCGGCCAGAGCATTCCGGCCCTGCTGCGTCGATTGCGGACCTCGCAAGATTTCAATCTGGTCGACATCCCAGCTCGAATAAGGACCGAAGAACGTGGACTGATAGTTGTTGAGAGCGACGCCATCGACCTGCACGGACACAAGCGTGCCATTCAGCTGCACATTGCTCACCGCGCCATTGGTCTGAATGCCCCGCAGCACAAAGCCCTTGTTACCGAAGGTCGTCGACACGTTGGGCGCGCGTTCCACGACGTCATAGATGTCAACATCACCGCGTTTTTCGAGCTCTTCGCCTGTTTCAACAATGGCAGAGGTGGGGCTGTCTTGCAGCGTCCGTGTCTGTAATTCGCCAAGGATCAACGTGCCGAGGTCCAGCGCCTCGCCACTCGTTTGCGCCTGAGCGGTGGCGTTTAGAACACACAAGGCTACAAGAGACGTGGCGCCCAGAAGGCGCGCGCGAGCAAAGAGCATAAGCCGACTCCGAATTTAGATTTTATGGGATCGGCTAGGTCGCGACTCGATCTGGCTGGGGATTGTTTACATCACGAAACCGTGTATGGAACATGTCTCCGCATGTCGGAAGACGTTTGCGTGACATTTTTGCACATCGCGGACTTGAGCCGCATTGCTTTGTAATATTAAGGTTTTTTGACCTCAGGGTTTCGTCGGTACTACAGTGGAATGACGTAAGGTGCACCCCCCACGGGCCCTGCGAAAACCTTTGCCTGCAGATCATAGACCGCCGCAATCGTGGCCTCGGTCACCACCTCCGCTGGCGCGCCCTGACATATGATGGAGCCTGCACGCAGCGCCACGATATGATCGGCAAAGCGAGCTGCAAGATTTATGTCATGAAGAACCATAACAACGGTCAATTGCCGCTCATTCTGCAACGTGCGGACCAGTTGCAGGGTCTCGATCTGGTGATGCAGATCGAGAAACGTCGTCGGTTCATCCAAGAGCAGGATATCGGTGTCCTGCGCAAGCACCATGGCGATCCACGCCCTCTGCCTCTGCCCGCCTGACAGATCACTCACTGCGCGATCCGCCTGATCTGACAGCCCCACTTGCGCCAAGGCGCGGGCGACCACGTCTTCATCCTTCACAGACCATTGCTGCAGCGGGTTCTGATGCGGTGTCCGCCCGCGCGTCACCAGATCACTCACCCGCATGCCCGGGGGTGCCTCAGCGCTTTGCGGCAAAAGCGCGATGCGGCGCGCGACCGCCTTGGTCTTCTGCGCGTGAATGGGCGTGCCATCCAGCAGCGCCTGCCCGCTCATCGGTTTGATGAGCCGCGTCAGACAACGCAGCAGGGTGGACTTTCCGCAGGCATTGGGGCCCACCACCGCTGTGATCTGCGCGTCCGGGATATCCAGCGATATGTCATTAAGCACGGGCACGCCGCCATAGCCCAAAGTCAGGTTTTTCGTGCTGAGCTGCGTCATCGGCGGCGTCTCCGGCTTTGGGCAATCAGAACCCAGATCAAAACAGGCGCGCCAATCAGCGCAGTGAAAATACCTGCGGGCAGCACGAAAAATCCCGGCAAGGCCTGCGCGATGCGGTCCGCGAGGAGCGTGACCAAGGCGCCCACAACGGCTGCCGTCAAAAGCGTAGGCCTGGGTGCACGGCTGAGACCATGGGCAATTGGCCCCGCGACAAAAGCGACGAACGGCAGCGGCCCGGCCGCCGCCACCCCAAACCCCACCAGAACCACTGCAAAGACAATCGTGATCAAGCGGCCTTGGACAAGGCTTTGACCCAGGCTTGCGGCCACCTCATCCGCCATGGTGAGGCGCGCCAATGCAAATTGATGCCAGGCCGCCAGCGGCGCTACCACGGCCAAGCCTGCCCAAACCAAAACTGTATCCTCCCAACTGCGCGCGCTGAGCGATCCCATGATCCATTTGACCAATTCACCCACATCATTGGCATCCAGCCGCACGATCATCAGGTCGGTCACAACGCCCAGCGTCACAGTCAGCCCGATCCCCACCAGCACGATGGCCCCTGGGCTCATGCCCTTGTTCCAAACCAGTGCCAAAAGCAGTGTCGCGGTCAACGCGCCACCAGCCAGCGCACCCGGCAGGACCAAACCGCTCACCCCAGTCAGCGCAACGGTCATCACCGCACCTAGGCCCGCCCCCGCGCTAAATCCGATCACATCCGGCGACGCCAGCGGGTTGCGCAACAGCGTCTGCAGCATCTCACCCGCCATACCGAAGGCAAGCCCGACGCCCAGCGCGGTCAACAGCCGAGGCAGGCGGTTCTCCACGACCACCATCTGCGTCACAGGGTCCGCCGTCCCAGAAAAGACAGCCATCAAATCCTGCATCCCGATGGGGAAAGTGCCGCCCAAAAGACCCGTCGCCAACACGGCAAACAGCACGGCTGACAGTACCGCATTGACCACGAGCAGCCGCCGAGGCACCCGCGCGGAAAAGGCCGCATTGCGCAAGGTGAGCGTGCTCATACCAGCGCCTCCCGCTGCCGCTGCACCAGCACGATCAACGCGGGCCCACCAATCAGCGCCATGATGGCGCCGGCCTCAATCTCTTGCCCGGGCAAGATCAACCGCCCTAACACATCGGCTGTCATGGCCAACGCCGCGCCAAGCACTACTGATCCAAATGCTAGGCGCCGCACATCCCCGCGCGCAAACGGGCGCACCAGATGTGGTACAATCAGCCCGATGAAAGCGATGGGGCCTGCCAGTGACACGGTCGTCCCACACAACAGGACAGTCCCAACGAGACTGATGAACCGCGCCAACCCCACCCGAACACCCAAAGCCCGCGCCGTATCATCCCCCAGTGCCAGCGGGTTCAGCATGAACGCCGCCACGAAGGCTGCGCCAAAGCCTGCTAGCAGCAGCGGCATCACCGCCCAAAGGTTGCTCGGGTCCACTTGCCCGAAGCCACCAAGCACCCAATAGCGATAGATGTCCAGCGACTGACGGCTCAGGATCAATAGCGCCCAGGTGAGCGATAGAAACAGCGCGCTGAGGGCCGCGCCCACGAGCACCATCCGCACCGGATCGGGCCCGTCTCGCCCCGCGCCACCGCCCAGCACCAAAACCAGAACGGCCGTTATCCCAGCACCCACAAGCGCCGGAAGAACCAGCGCACCCGCCGCGCTGAGGCCCAGCACCCAAATGCCCATCACAACCCCGAACGCCGCACCACTGTTGATGCCCAGAATACCAGGATCGGCCAAAGGATTGCGTGTCATGACCTGCATCAACGCACCCGCAAGCCCCAACGCCGCACCTCCCAACAGCGCCGCCACGGCACGAGCCATTCGTAGATCTCGCACGACGATATGATCGGGGTTGTAGGGATTGTAAGCCGTCCACGCCTCAACAACCGTGGCCAGAGGCACGTCCCGCACCCCAAGACCCAGAGAAAGCGCCGCCAACCCGCAGGCAACCACGACAAGAGTAATAGCTCGCATCATTGCGGCACCTCTGTTGTAGGATCACCATCCACCGCAGCCGCAATCATCGGCTCCAACCGGTCGAGCGCGTAGGACAGCGATAATGGGCTGGAATGGCTAAGTGCTGCGGTCAATTCCGGATCCGCCACCACCTCGCGCCCTTGGACAAAGGCGCGCATCGACGGGCGAAGGCGAATGCGCGCCAGGGCAGCGGCGGGATCATTGACCGTCAACCACAACAAAAGATCAGTGTCTATCGGCGTCAGGTCTTCTTGCGACAAGCGTATATTATACGTCCGTGGCCCGGCCAACGCCTCCACTTCTGGCGCATTCACAAATCCCAACTGTTCCAGAAACTGCCCTCTGAGATCGATCGTGGTGTATGCCCCAATCTGATCGGGCCATACGGCAGCCGCAGTTTTCCCTTGCCAGTCCGGGTGTGCGGTCTGGATCGCGGCAAAGCGCGCCTCGATCTGGGCAATCTGGGCCTCTGCTTGCGCCTCTAACCCCATCGCCCGTCCGATCTGGCGCGTCATTTGTTGCCAGCTTGCGCTGTAGTCGCTTTGTCCTTCGGGTGGCGGCAAGGTTGGGGCAATTCGTGACAGCAAACGGTATTCCGTTTCCGTCATGCCCGACCACTGACCCACGATCAGATCAGGCTGCAAAAGCGCGACCGCTTCTACGTCAATCCCGCCCGAGATGACCTGTGGTTCTGCGTCCCCCAACGCGTGTTGCGCCCATGGCCAGACGCCAAAAGGATGGTCCCCATACCAATACCGCAAAGCAACCGGCATCACGCCAAGCCCAAGCAGGAAATCATGACCAATGAAAGACAGCGACACCACACGCTCAGGCGTTCCCGACACTTCCGTTTGGCCATAGCGATGGGTCAACAAACGCGGCTCCGCCGACACCATCGCGGGCAGGCACAAGCAGCTTAAAAAGCAGAAAAGACGCGTCAGCACGGGCTTTATGATCCAAATATCAAAATAGATGGCAAGCGCACAGCGCGGGCTACGCCCGACGCTATGCCCCGCTTTTTGGAGATTGGCCATAGTTGGACGGCTTTTAGTTTACGTTTTCTAACCGCAACCATTGTCTAAAATGGACGGGCTTTGGCAATTCACCAAGGCCCACGAAATTGCTAGTGTGCGTGTCAGAAAACCACTCCAAAATTCTTTAGCGACGCTCTGTCGACAAGGGCTCCAGGATACCGCGCCGCCCTCAACTTCCGTTCTTCTCAATTTCAATCCAGGCGCTGAGAATTGCCCAATCTCACCACTTTACAGAATGATGACTTTGAGAAAATCACCCCAGTTGAGGACAGTGCTGAAGCCGTCTTCATTGGCCACGAAGGCTGGCTGCGCTCTGGCATTGTATTGCCGTTCCACGAAGACTTTTGAAGCTCCGCTTCCGGGCTCAATTCAGTTTCGGATCGTCCATTTTCTTCTTTGTTTTCAATACATGACAAATTAAAGTGAATGCCTTAAAGTTGATTAAAGGCAGTCAATTTCGCCTCAGCATACATGCTTTGGTCTGAAGTAGTCGTGGAGATTGGATGCGACATCGGACAGCATCACCTCGAAAAGCATATACGCTCGGTCTAGCCCTGATCGTCGTGTTGTCGACACTGCAATTCGCAGGGTCGCGGTTTGTGACCAACCAACAGGCGGTCTCGGCGATTGAAATCAACCTGTCTGGCCGTCAGCGCATGCTCTCTCAGCGGATTGGCTGGACGCTCTACCGTGTGTCCGAAATCCGAGGGCAGACCCGTGTGAATGAACGCGGATACTACAAGAGCATCCTGGCGGCCTGCGTACATTTGATGGAGAGCTCACAGCGCGCTCTGGCCACGCGCGACCTCACGATGATGCAAGACGTTTTGGCCGCCGGTGGGCCATGTATGCGGCCGGACGATCACGTGCCTCTTCAAGTTCCGGCTGACCGCACCGCTCTTACTGGAACAACGGTCCTGGCAGAGTTCACACAAGAGGCCTGGCGTGTCGCCGTGGGCGAGGCTGAGGGGGATGCCGTCGGCGAAATTGCACGCCGGTTCGAAGAGCCTCTTGTGTCCCTCCTGGACCAGCTCGATCAGGCCACCCTAGAGGCGCAAGAATTGTCCACGGAGCGCATTGAATTGCTTCTGTCCCTCAACTGGTTGCTCATTCTCGCTTTGATCGTTGGCGAAGTGTTTTTGATCTTCCGCCCCATGGCAAAGGCAGTAGAGGGGTCAATTGAGGACCTGAAAAAGTCCAACGAGCGTTTAACGCAGTCCGAAGGACGTTTGCAGGATTTTGCCGCAACAGCCGCGCATCAGTTATGGGAGACCGATACATCGTTCCGGTTTTCTTATCTTGCTGCTGCGAACCCGCATACGCGGCTTGTCAAAGCGTCCGAAACTATGGGGAGGCGACTTTGGGAGCTTGAAGGCGTTCAAGAGGATCCCGATGAGGGTCCCTATTGGGATGCACTTCGCGAGTCGGTTATTGCGTTCAGGCCCATTCTTTGTTTCTAATACTCTCGCGCCGAACCCGGCGCACGCCTGTCTTGGTGGCGCATCAGTGCTCAGCCCGTGTTTTCCGCCAATGGGGCCTTTATCGGCTACCGCGGCACGTCTCTTGAGATCACAAATGAGCGTGAGGCAGAAGAACGCTTGCGACTGAGCGAACGGATGATGGCCGTTGGTCAACTAACCGCCGGGATCGCACATGACTTCAACAATATTCTGGCGGTCATTCGGGGCAATGCCGAACTTTTGCCGTTGGCGGAGACACAAGACTCTCAGGATAGGAGCATCGAAGACATCGTCGCTGCCGTGCGCCGTGGCGCGGAATTGACGTCTCATCTTCTGTCTTTTGGCCGTGTGCAGCGCCTAAGCCCGGAGACAATAGATATTGGAGAGTTTCTGGATCGGCAGTCGACGTTGTTGCAACGCACACTCGGAGAGGATTTCAGAGTAGATGTCGACCTGCCAGACCGACCCGTTCGTGTGCTGGCCGATCCCCACCAACTCGAGGACGCCGTCTTAAACCTCGCGATTAATGCGCGAGACGCAGCAGGGTCCGGTGGTGGTTTGTCGATCAATACGTCGGTGCAAAGGGTCGCTCTTCCGACGGGCTTAGCAGGGCCGGACAGCCGAGCCGTGGAATTTGTGACTATCAGTTTCCAAGATAACGGTCCCGGAATTCCAAGCGAAATCCAAGAGCGTATCTTTGAGCCGTTCTTTACGACGAAATCGACCGGGGAAGGGTCTGGCCTCGGGTTGAGTATGGTCTACGGGTTCGCTCACCAATCAGGCGGCTTTATTGAAGTTGACAGCACAAGTGGCACGGGAACAAAGATCGACCTTCACCTGCCGCGCTCAAGCCAAAACCCAACCTCGAAGCCCTCCATCGACATGGAAAAGCTGGAAGAAATCGGCGCCGGCATGACAGCGCTCTTAGTTGAGGACAATCCGGCCCTGAGAGAAGTGACCAAACGACAGTTGGAACTTCTCGGTTTTGACGTGACCGATGTCGAAGATGGTGGCGCCGCTATCGCAGCGTTGGACGAGTCCCGCTCGTTCGATTTCTTTTTGCTGGATATTGTGCTTCCGGGCGATATTGATGGTGTGTACGTGGCGAATGTCGCGCTCGAGAAACAACCCGACGCCTCGATTCTCTTCTGCACGGGTTTCGCTGGGACAGGAAACAATCTAGTCAGGCAAGAAGCCTTGCCAGGCGCAGTTTTGGCCAAGCCCTTCAGCATTGATCAAATAAGCGAAGAAATCCAAAAAACACTTGGTCATAGGAAGTCTAAAAACGGAGTTGGTTGCTAGGCTGATTCAATGGCGCTGATATTTCCAACAAGATAACGCGCTGGTTGAAACCGAACGAGGCAAACTTTGGTTTGAACGATTTGTAGAACAACGCCAAAGCTGACGCTATTTTGCTCGCCCTTTCTACCTTTCTGACCCGAAGGGTTAGTGCAGCGAGCATGATGCTAAGCTAGCCTAAAAGAGTTTTTTGGACTTCCATTCTTAATGTTATGCTTCCCTCGTTTTTGCACATGCAGCGAAGTTTCGCACACCTCCGTTGGTGCCGTTAGCTAGGGTGCTATGAGGGTAACGCTAGCTTATGTTAGTGGAATGCGGCTCACAAACTCGATCACCGACTACGATGAAAGATGGCCAAGTTTTTATCGGGCCGAGGCCAAACGGCTGCGCCCTATATTCGGTGATGCGTTTGTCGAGTTACATCACGTCGGAAGCACAGCAGTCGAAGGTCTGGCTGCAAAACCTGAAATCGATATTCTTGTAGTTGTTTCCGATCCCAGTCGTTTGGCCCAATGGCAGGCCGAACTACTGCGCTTGGGTTACAGGCGTGGTGGAGATTTGATGGAAGGTCATCACTTTTTCAAACGTGACGAAGGTGGGGTGAGAACCCACAAGCTTCACATCTGCCCATCAGGCCACTCACAGGTAAGCAGGATGCTAGGAATACGTGACCGCTTGCGAGGAAACCTATCTGACCGTCGGGCCTATGCAGAGCTCAAATTGCGCCTCGAAAGAGAAAATAGAACGGGTATTGCGGAGTACCTAAATGCCAAGGCACCATTCTTGGACGACCTCTACCGAAAGAGCCAAGGGGGATTGAAGATTGATTGATTTCGCCCGGTACCTTGGCAGACCTTTTTCGGACCTGCGGACCCACAGGGAGATTTCGTCATGGCAATATGTTTTGGACGATGAAGAATTGGGAGGGGACCCTGGAGACCGCAGTTACATTTTTTCTTCCCATGGGCTGGAAGTTGAATGTGATTCCGATGACAGAATTTCAGTCGTCTTCCTCCATGCCAAAACGCAAGGAGGCTTTGATCAGAGTTTGATTTCATTCGATTTTTCCGCAAGTCAGGCGACCGTGCGCGCTAAGTTTGGAGCGCCGTCACGCACAGGAGTCGCAAACAACTATCCTGGACTGGGACAATTGGGCGCTTGGGACCGCTATGACTTTGACGACAGATGTCTTCACTTTCAATATGCGACTAGCGGGGAAGGTATTTCGATGATCACCATCATGCGCCCAGGACGTGCTCCTTAAGAAGCAATAGTGGAGAACATGCCAGAACGCTGCTCAAATCGCTGCGGTCGCAAAGCGCGTAAAGCTGCCATGCAGTTAGAAATTGTCAATGGCAGCAAGGTCCGCAACGCGGCATTCCAGTATTCTTCGTTTAGTTGCGGAGAGTAGACGCTGGTTTCAGGTGCGGGATCAATCTATTTTCACGCCCACAGTCAGAATAAGGCTGTCGCGAACCCTTTTGTTTCATGATCGGCAAATCAAAGACCCACAAATCAGGGAGACTTTTAGGTGCATGATTCTGCGAGCCATTATTGGCTTCGACCGCGTAATTTGGCCGATTAGCCATAGCATTCGCCGTTCTGAATATGTGGATCAATTGGCATCGAAGTTCGTGACGTTGTCAATCGAGGTCGCGGAACTGCGCTGAACAAGATAGGTATCGAGACAGATTGCCGAGGGGCGCTCGTCATGCTCGACCCAGCGGGCAAGACATTCCGCCGCGCGTTTGCCCATTTGTCGCGCGGGAAGATGGACTGTTGTAAGTGGTGGGTGGGTAAACTCGGACGCAGGAAGATTGTGGATGGACACGACCGATACATCCTTCGGCACAGACACCCCGCAACGATGCA
>CAKZYL010000328.1 GCA_937884705.1 uncultured Roseovarius sp.
TCGAGGTCAAACTCAGAGAGGCCGTCGGGCAGCGCGTTAAGGGGTTGGGTGAGGTCAACGCACAGATGCTTTTGCCCCATGCGGCGCATCAGCGTGTCTTTTTCCTCGACCAATAGGATTTCACCGTGGTTGATCACGGCGACCCGGTCGGCGATGGCCTCGGCCTCTTCAATGTAGTGGGTGGTCAGAATGATGGTGACGCCATCTGCCTTGAGATCGGCCACGATGTTCCACATGTCGCGGCGCAGCTCGACATCGACGCCCGCTGTCGGCTCATCCAGAAACAGCACGCGCGGCTCGTGGTAGAGCGCCTTGGCGATCATCACCCGGCGCTTCATCCCGCCTGAGAGCGCGGTGGTCCGGGTATCGCGTTTTTCCCACAGTGTGAGCTTGCGCAGGACATCCTCCAGAAGCGCCGGATCCTGCTGCATGCCGAAGAGGCCGCGCGTGTAGCGCACGGTGTCCATGACCTTCTCGAAGGGCTCCAGAGAGATCTCTTGCGGGACAAGGCCGACGAGCTGGCGGGCTTGGCGATAGTTTTTCTGCACGTCATGGCCGCCGATGGTGGCGTGCCCGCTGGACGGCTCGGAGATGCCGCAGAGGGTTGAAATGAGCGTGGTTTTTCCCGCGCCATTGGGTCCCAGAAGCGCGAGGATTTCGCCTTCTTCGATGGACAAAGACACGCCTTTGAGCGCCTCAAAGCCATCCGCGTAGCGCTTGGCGAGGTTCTGAACGTCGACGATGGGGGCCACGTGAATCGGTCCTTCCTGAATTATGGCGAGAATGAGACGAGAACGAGGGCGGTGCAATCACATGAATCTGCGGCATACCTGTGCGGAAATCGCGTAATTCCAGGGAAATCAAGGGCTTGTTCTCGGTTTGGAAACAATACCGCCCAAATTCTGTTGAGAATCGGACATCTTTCTGCCACGTTTTCGCCGTGGGGGCGTCACGGTTTACTTCGCGGCGCAAAGTACATTGAAGATATGTGCGTCTGAGTGACCGTCCTAGAATGGGACGTGCCTGGTATGTTTTTTTCTCGTTTTTTGACGTTGATTTTTGCGTGCGGCGTGCTCGCCGGATGTGGTGAGTCTGTGTCGCGTGATTTTCCATCACGTATTTTGGTTGTGGGCGACTCGATGTTGGCCACCGGGCGCATCAATGACGCGGCCGTCTCGGACGTCATGGAGAAGACCCTGCACGAGACGGTTGTGGACCGCTCGACCATCGGGGCACGGTTCCATTACGCTCTGCCGATCAGCGGCGCGGCGGGCCTGAACATCACCAAGCAATATGTCGACGGTGATTGGGATTGGGTCGTGGTGAATGGCGGCGGCAACGATCTTTGGATGGGCTGTGGATGCATGCTGTGTGCCGCGAAGATTGACCGGCTGATTTCTGAGGACGGCACCAAAGGCACGATCCCGGGGTTCCTCTCTGATCTGCGTCAGTCCGGTGCCAAGGTGATCTATGTGGGCTATATGCGCAGCCCCGGTCGGATCTCTCCGATTGAGCATTGCAAGGATGAGGGCGCGGAGCTTGAAAAGCGGATTTCCAAGCTCTCCAAACTGGACGCGGGCCTGATTTACCTCTCTTTGGAAGATCTGGTGCCCCATGGAGACGGGTCATTTCACGGCATCGATATGATCCACCCGTCCAATAAGGGCTCAAAGGCGATCGGTCAGATCATTTCCAATGTGATCGAAGGCGCCTGAACTAAAACTTACATGAATATGCAGCTGGAAGCGCGTTGGCGAAAGCCGACGCGTTTCTTTTTGGGCCAAGATTTTCGCCCCGCTGCGTGTTAGACGGGGATCGGGTGGGACCGGGAGGGGATGATGCTGTCAGGGATCCGCATTGTTGAGTTTGAGGGGCTGGGACCTGCCCCTTTTGCGGGCATGCTCTTGGCTGATCTGGGCGCCGAGGTGATCGTGGTGCATCGGCCCAAACCGGCTGCGCCCTCGGTGCTGGATCGGGGGAAACGCTCGATTGTTCTGGACCTCAAGGATGACGCGGATCTGGCGGTGGCGCGGGCGTTGGTGCGCTCTGCCGACGGGCTGATCGAAGGGCTGCGCCCCGGCGTGATGGAGCGCTTGGGGCTGGGGCCGGAGCCGTGTAGTGCCACAAACCCCAAGCTGGTTTACGGACGGATGACAGGTTGGGGGCAAAGCGGGCCACGCGCCGCCACCGCCGGGCATGATCTGGCCTATATCGGGCTGAGCGGCGCGCTCTGGTATGCCGGTCAGACGGGCACGCCACCGGTGACGCCGGCCACGCT
>CAKZYL010000329.1 GCA_937884705.1 uncultured Roseovarius sp.
GTGGCAAAGCTTGTCCGCGGCGCCGAGGATGGGCGCAGTCAGATTGTCGGCCTCTTGTTCCCGTCCGATTTCATCTACGGGTCGCTCGGCAAACGCGAACTTGCCGGGGCGCCACATTCAATTGAGGCGGTTTCGTCGCTGGAGCTCTGCATCTTTCCACGTCTGAAGTTCGAAGAGCTTTTGCATGACTATCCATCATTGGAATTCAAACTGCTGAGCCGCACTTTGGATGAGCTGCAAATCGCCCGTGAGTGGATGGTGCTTTTGGGCCGCAAAACTGCCGAAGAGCGTGTCGCCAGTTTCTTCCTCTATGTGACACAGAAGATGAACAATCTGGGATGTCAGGGCCAAACCAATTTCGATCTTCCTTTGGGCCGCGCCGACATCGCAGACTATATCGGCCTCACACTTGAGACCGTTAGCAGACAAATCTCGAAACTCAAAAAAGACGGCGTTGTCGGTTTTGAGGGCACAAAACACGTCATCTATGTGGATCGCGAAGAGCTGGAAAAGCGGGCCGGATTTTAGTTTTGACAGCTGTTCAATGGGGCTTGGCAACCTCGAACGGTGTCAACTGACCCGAGATTTCTTCCAAGTCGTCTGAATTCAGGTATCGTTCTGCAAGCGGCAAAAGGACGTCTGTTTCCCAGTATGTGTTGCGCCTCAGCGCTCCGAAAAACCCGCGCAACGCGTAGCCCAAAGCCTCTGGCCCGATCTTTTTGGCGTCTGCTCCGACGGCATCAACCATAAGATCATTGAGCTCCGTCAACCGACAGGCTTCATCCTCAAAATCCAGTTGCAGACGCTGCAAAAGATCCTCGCAATCCACGTCGCCTTCGGTGCGTTTCAACAGGATCGGGACCAGAAGACACAGGACATCGTGGTAGTGACCGGGAATAACGTCATTGCACATGCGGGTGGCTTCGCGCCACACAGGGGCGGGACGGCGCGGCAGGTCATCTGCCAACGCCTCCAGCAGGTCACACATTTGCGATACCCGATTTGCATGCTCCGCCACGTGTTCCAGCGGAGATCGCTGTTTTGGTTTTGATGTATCGGGATCTTCCAACATGCGTGTTGCATCCTTAGGCACATCTGCGTCATTCGCGCTCAACTGAGGTGCCTTCTGAACATCAGACGCTGGTCTCCATGATATTAGCGCCTCTGATTGTGTAGCCTGGTCTTTATCTTGAGCCCATTTATGCATGTCCTATCCGAGGGCCGCATTGATCCAGATCAACCCTTTTTGTCTGGGTGATTTTTGCCGGAAGGCTTGCCAGAGAAGCGAGAATTATTTTTATTGTCAACCGTTTAAAGGGTTCATTGTGTGGTCCGTCGATATTGCGCCGCCTATGCCAGCAGACAGGTTGAAGCGAAAAGCTCCTACGACTTGACGTGATCTTGGAAAACCGACCGAATGCGCCCTGCTTTTCTCAAAGGGTCTCTAACGCGCGGTGCCCAAGAGGTGCGGCCCTGATCCCAACGTAGAAAGCCTGTCGTCCGCATTCACGAGCGGGCATTGATCGACGCTCAGGCATCCGCATCCGATACAGCCCGTCAACTCGTCCCGTAGACGGGTCAAGAGCGCGATGCGGACAGTGAGTTCATCGCGCCAGGCGGTGGACACCCGATCCCAATCGCGCGAAGAGATGGCCCTGTCTGGTGGCAGGCTCTCAAGCGCTTGCGCTATCTCTGTCAGAGATAGCCCGGCCCGCTGCGCAATCTGGATGACACTGACACGGCGGATGATGCTGCGCGGATAGACCCGGTGGTTTCCTGCGGTGCGCTCTGACTGGATGAGGTCCTTGCGCTCATAAAAATGCAGGGTTGATACGCGCACGCCTGTCCGCTTGGCCACTTCACCGACCGTCAATTCGTTCGCCAAATGCGGGTCTCCTGTCACGGCTGCTCTGTTGCCAGGGCGGGTTCCGGTCTCATCTTGATCATTTGTGACACGCGGTGTGCCGGGTGCTCGACACTCTTGTTTTGCCCTCATCGTTCTCAAATCGCGCCCTTTTCGGTGCTAACGTCCAGAAACACCGCCATCGATAAGGCCAGGGACGCGCTCACTCGCCAATCCCACCCGGTGTTTTCTGCCGCAGATCAATGCTTTGTGGCACCGTGGCCGCGCTGATTTTCAACAGGTAATCATAAGTCGCCAGAAGGTCCTCGATCGGGATGGGAACTTGTGGGCCAAAGAGGCCCGTTTCAATGTCATCCAACACTTCGGGCGTGGCCACATTGCCGAAATTTACCACAGTGACGCCGATCCCGTGCCCCCGCAGCACCTGATTGAGCGCTTCAGTCATGCCCTGCATCCCGAATTTCGAGGCAGTGTTGGCGACTTCGCACGATCCTGAATTGGCAAGCCCGGATTCAGAGCCGTTCAAAATGACCCTTGGGTTGCCCGCCTTGGCGAGATACGTGGTCAACGCCTGCGCCAGAAGGATAGGCGCCGTCAGGTTGACCGATAGGACAAAACGCGTCTCTTCCATGGGGGAGGCGAAAAAGTCGTAGTTGTCCGTGAAGGCCCCGTTCTCCCAGACACCGCCCAGGAACAGCAGACCGTCGAGCCCCGCCGCCGCGCCGTTTCCCTGGTCGCGCGCCTCCACGGCTGCACGCACGGCCAGAACGCCCGCATCCGTTGCCACGTCCGCCTCAATCCACTCTCCCGCAGCCGCCGGTGTGCGAGAAACCGAAAGCACCTCATGGCCTTGCTCAACAAGATGTTCTGCCGTCGCGGCTCCAATGCCGCGGCTGCCGCCGATCACCACATACTTTGCCACCGCGCCACTCCTTACCGTGTCTGGATTTTCGGCCAGCCTACGACCTCAACTTAAGTTGAGGTCAAGCTTGTTTTAGAGCCTCACACACCCGTCTTATCCGACACCTTGATGCGCGCGGCATGCCCGGCGGCTTAAAACATCATGCAATCCGCGCCGGGTGGCAGAGGCGGCGAGCCCTCGGGCAGGGTGGGCGTGTAGTCAAAGGTCACGATCTGCGCGCCCATGTCGAAAGCAATAAAAAGCTGGTTCGATCCGGGCCGGATGGCGATGCCTTCGGGATCGGTGCCGTATTCATAGAGGCTCGCCTGCGCCAGCAGAGCCCCATCCGCAGAAAACTCATAGAGGCTATTGGAGCCTTCCCAATCATCCACGATCAACAGATGCCCCGTGCGTGGATCAATGGCGATGCCTTGGGCCTCTGTCAGCGGTGTGGAGAGCTCAAGCGTGTTCACCCGCGTCTTGATCCCGCCGGAGGCATCGAACCACGAAAGACGCTCAGGATCGTCCTCTACCGTGATGATATCGCCATTCTCGGCAATTGCGATGCCTTCGGTATCGGCAAATCCGCCCGCCAGCCGGAAAGGCGGCCCCAGGATTTCGCCGTTTTTTGTCAGCCGCTGCATCCCCCCGAACCCATCTGCCACCAGCAGATGATCGCCCTCAATCGCAATCGCCTTGATGCGCGAGAGATCACTCGTCACGCGACGCAGCTCTTCGCCCTCAAGCGTGACGAGCACCGCCACCGGGCCTTCATTGGCAATCCAGAGCCCGCAAAAGGTGGGGTCATATTCAAGGCTCGCCGGGCGGTTCAGCTCATAACGGCCCGTCTCGCGCAGATCCAAACCGGCCGCGGGCAAGGCCGCCGCTGTCACCAATCCAAGGCTGAGGCAAGATCGCAGAGCGACCTTTAAAGTATCCATATGCAACGACATGGCCCTGAGCAGGCAAGGGTCAATGCACGCCGAAGTCCTCGATCACTTCGAAGCGCTCGCACACCACCATCATGTCCGCACTCCACCCGCCATTGCGCTCATAATAGGCGCGGTGCCCGGCCTGCCAGCTCTCCAGCGTCTTATCCTCGCCTTCTGCCAAGGCAAAATCTATGTCCACATCGCAAAAGCGCTTGGTCTCCACTGCCAACGTCTCGATCACCATGGCAGGCGTGCCATCCCAGTTCAGCGCGATGTCGCGCCGCCCAACGATGGGAAACGCCTCCACTCCGTCGATCTTTTGGCCTTGGCCGAAATCCCGCAGTGCCCCACAGGTGGCCGTCTTCTTGCCGTTTCGGATCAAAGACAAAAGCCACTCACACAGCTCCTCGCTCTCGCCGCCACCAAACGAAAACGTCTCCGCGTCCGGATACCGCCGCTTCACCTCATCCAATGTCACGCGCTTGCCCATCAATGCGTCCCATCGTGGCTATGCCCTAGCTCTCCAAGGTGGGAGTATCCTGACCAGATAATGAATACCCCCACAGCCGCGATCAGCGCCGCCGAAATCCACGGCGCGTAGGTCATCACCCGATCCATGCGTGACGAGCGCGACATCAGTGCGCCCATCCCCAATGACGCGGCAATCCCGATACCCACCAGCGTCAGCGCCAAGCCAATCGAAAACGCACTGACCAGTGTGATCCCCAGCGTCAGTTGCCCCAGATGCAGACAGAGCAAAAACACCGTGATCGCCGCAGGGCAAGGGATCAGCCCGCCCGTAAGACCAAAGAGCACGGTCTGCCACGTCCCGATCCGCCCGTCCGAGAGGCGAGATCGAAGCTCAGAGGCATGGGCGCGGGCATGGGCATCCATGTGAGCCTCGTCCAACCCTTCGATCTCCGCGCTGTGATGTTGCACATGTTCTAGCGCATGAGAATGAGAATGAGCGTGAGCATGAGCTTGGGCGTGCGCGTGGCTGTGTTCTTCGCCATGATTGTGACTGTGGGTATGCCCATGACTGTGGCTGTGGCCGTGATCATGATCGTGATGATGATGCTTGTCCGGGACAAGTCCCCGCCACAGCATCCAAAC
>CAKZYL010000330.1 GCA_937884705.1 uncultured Roseovarius sp.
GAGCGGGGTCATTCCGTAGCCTTCATATCGTGGCAACTGCACCACAAGTGAAAGCGCCCGCATCATCTCGGGCAGCTCCGTTGAGGCAATTTCGCCGGGAAAGACAAAACGGTTGGCAAGGTGAGCTTTGGAAATCTTCTCTCTGAGATCATTGAGGAATGTCTCATCTGATTTGGCGGCGCGGCCGATCACCAAGGCGGTTGCATCTGGGTACTTCGGCAGAACGTCGATCATCGCATCCACAAAACGGTCTGTGCCTTTCTCGGGCCGGATGCGGCCGATTGTGGCGACGCCCCATGTGCCTGGATAACCTGTTGCAGCCCATGCTGCAGCTCGGTCGGGCGCAGGTGTGAAGCGTGCTGTTTCCACCCCGTGCGGCACCACGGCGCGGACATGGGGGACAAAACTCGCAGCAAGCTCTGTCGTGGCGATCACGGCGTCCATGCGCGAGATGAGCCAGCGCGGATAGGCAGAATGCCTGCGGATCGCCGCAGACGTGAATACGATCTTGATCGGCAAACGCAGCACGTCCCGCGCCCAGATCGCCACACGCATCTCGGGGTTGCGGCGTACATGCCAGATGGTGAAGGGTTTTCCGGGCGGCGGCGTGCGGCAGAGCTTCACAGCCTCGCGATAGGATATGGTATCAGGTCCGCCGGGCAGAGGGTGGCCCACAAGGCGCAAGTCAAACTGATCCATTTGCTGGCGCAACACAGCCGCCGCCGTGGCCGAAACGCCGGTGAAGTTGCGATTGAAATTGGTGACGATCAGTTCGGGCACGAACCCTGCCTATCCCAGCTCAAGAGCCTTTGAAAGATCACGCGCAATGTCGTCCAGCCCTTTGTCTTGTGCGTGCGACAGGGTTTTGGCGTGATCAGCCAATGCGTGACGGGCGGTGTCATCGTCCATAAGGTGCAGCACCGCGTCACTTAATGCTTTGGCGTCGGACACCTCCCGTGCGGCCCCTGCTGCATCAAACTCCGCATAGACTTGCGAGAAATTCGCGTAATGCGGCCCGTGCAAAATGGCCGATCCACCTTGGGCTGGTTCAAAGGGGTTATGACCGCCTACTTTGGAAAAAGACCCGCAGAGGCATGTTATTGGGGCAAGTGCGTACCACAGGCCTGTTTCACCCAGTGTATCCGCCAGATAGACCTCAGCATCAGACGCGGGATCTTGCCCTAAACTGCGTTGCGTCAGGCGCAGATTGGCCCCGGTGATCAAACCGGCAATGTCGGCGGCGCGATCCGTATGACGCGGCACGAGGATCAGGAGTGCATCCGCATGCGTTTCCAGCACGGTTTGATGGGCGTCTAACACAATCTCATCTTCGCCAGGATGCGTTGAGCTGGCCAGCCAGAAGGGCCGATGCTTGAGCAGCTGCGACAGACGCGTTTTCTCTTCCATATCAACGGGTAAAGGGGCTGCCATCGCTTTAAGATTCGCACCCTTCGTGGCCTGCGTGAGCCCAAGCGTTCGCAGATGGGTTTCTGTGCGTGTGTCTTGGCAATGGATCATACGAAAAGACTGCATCAAATGCCGGGCGGTTGCAGGTGCGCGCGCCCAGTTTTGCGCGGACTTTTCCGAGATGCGGGCATTGACCAAAGCCAAAGGGATGCCTGCCGCCTGAGCGCGGTTCAGCATGTTGGGCCACAGCTCACTTTCCACAAAGACCGCCGCATCCGGTTTCCAATGATCAAAAAAGCGGTTCACACTCTTTGGCGTATCAATCGGCGCAAACTGGTGGCGGGTCCTTGGAGGAAGGCGGTTTGCCACGATTTGCGCGGACGTTGCAGTGCCAGATGTCAGCAGAAATGACAGCTCGGAGTGCAGGACGCCCAAATGCGCAATGAGCCGCAGAACAGACAGGCTTTCCCCGACCGAGGCAGCATGACACCAAAGCAGAGGCCCTTTCGGTCTTGGCTCCGTCGCGATGCCTTCACGCTCTTTAATGCGTTCGGGTGCCGTTCCATGCGCTTGCAGTTTCTTGGCGACGCGGGGGTAAACCAAAGGGCCTACTAACGAAGACAAGACGGAGTAGAGCCGCAACGGCAGCGGCGCATGGCCTTTCGCAGGCATCGTCAGCCGCCAGTGTGGCTCATATGGCGTGACATCTGGCCTTCGATACTCTGACGGGAATAGTCGAAATCGTGCCCCTTGGGCTTGCGATCGATGGCGGCGCGAATGGCGTCTACCAGCGGCTCGTCGCTTTTGGGCGAGTTGCGCAACGGCCCTCTGAGGTCCGCCACGTCTTCTTGACCCAAGCACATGAAAAGCTCACCCGTGCAGGTCAGCCGCACGCGATTGCAACTTTCACAGAAATTATGCGTGAGAGGCGTGATGAAGCCGATTTTTTGGCCGGTTTCCAAGAGTTTGACGTAGCGCGCCGGACCGCCAGTCCGCTCTGGGATGTCAAGCACGGTGTAGTTCTCAGCCAATCTCTCGCGCAGATCTGAGAGTTTCCAATATTGCCCAAGTCGCTGTTCGTTGCCGATATCGCCCATGGGCATCACTTCGATGAAGGTCAAATCCATATCGCGGCTGTCGCACCATGCGACCAGATCGAAGAGCTCGTCCTCATTGAAGCCTTTCAGGGCGACGGTATTGATCTTTACCCGGATGCCAGCGCGCTGCGCTGCGTCAATCCCGCGTAAAACCTGGGGCAGGCGACCCCACCGCGTGATATCGGCGAATTTCTGTTCATCGAGCGTATCAAGCGAGATGTTGATGCGCCGCACGCCTGCCGCGTAAAGCTGATCTGCAAAGCGTTCGAGCTGTGAGCCATTGGTGGTCACGGTCAGTTCTTTTAGCGTGCCCGCCTCAAGATGGCGCGTCATGCCATTGAAAAATGTCATGATCTCACGCCGAACCAGCGGCTCTCCGCCCGTGATGCGCAGCTTTTCTACGCCGAGGCCAATGAAGGTGGAGCACATGCGATCCAGCTCTTCCAGCGTCAGAAGCTCTTTTTTGGGCAAGAACGTCATATTCTCGGCCATGCAGTATACGCATCTGAAATCGCATCTGTCTGTGACGGACACGCGGAGGTATGTGATGGCGCGCTGGAAAGGGTCTATCAGTGGCACAGTCATCTGGGTAAGTTAGGCGTGTACGCTTGGGCTGGCAAGGCTCATCGCATGCTCAGAGAGCAGGGAAGTGGAAAATGAAGAAATGGGTTTTTCTTGTGGGGTTGGCTTCTGCGCTGGCCGGATGCAGTGCTATCCCTCAAGGCCTCTTCGGGCAACGTGAAGACCCGCAACCCACGATTTCCGTCGCGCCAACCCTTGAAGAGGGTGAAGCACCCGTGGGCGCAACCACCGCTGAGGAGTTCGACACCACCAGCGAAGATGATCGTGCCGCAGCATTGGAAGGGGCGACATCCGCAAGCGGGGAAACGGATCTGGGCACCACGATTGCCTCTTTGGGCGACGTCACAGAGACAGGCTTTTGGTTGAAAACGCCTTTGGTTTCAGCGCCAACAAAGGGCAGGGTGCAATTCACTGAAAACGGAAAGGCTGTGGCAGTTGACCTGATCCCATTGGAAGGCGAGCCGGGCTCTGGAAGTCGGATCTCTCTAGCCGCCATGCGGCTGCTCGAGGTTGATCTGACCGCCTTGGCCGAATTACAGGTCTTCCAATCGAATTAGGATGCGGCGACATCCCTTTGTTATCATTCAACAGTCACGGATTTTGCCAGGTTGCGAGGCTGGTCCACATCCGTGCCTTTGGCCACCGCCGTATGGTAGGCCAAAAGCTGTGCGGGCAGCGCATAGAGAATGGGAGACAAAAGCGCGTCACATGTGGGCAGCACCAGAGTTTGCCAGACGCCTTCGCCCGCTTCCTGCGCCCCCGCCGCATCGGTCACGAGGCACACCTTTCCATCGCGTGCCATAACCTCTTGCATGTTCGAGACCGTCTTATCAAAGAGCGCGTCACGTGGTGCCATCACGACCACCGGCATTTTGTGATCAATGAGGGCAATCGGGCCGTGCTTCAGCTCGCCTGATGCATACCCTTCTGCGTGTATATAGCTGATTTCCTTGAGTTTCAGCGCACCCTCCAAGGCAAGCGGAAAGAGCATGCCGCGTCCCAAGAAAAGCACGCTGCTCGCCTCTGCCAACCCAATGGAAACATCACGCATCGCTTCACTGCCGTCCAAGGTCCGGCTCATCATTGATGGCAGAGACCGCAAGGATGAAAGCGTGTTGGCAAAAGTTTCGGCTTCCATGGCGTCCCGATCTCGGGCTGCTTTCAGCGCCAGGACAAACAACACCAAAAGCTGGCATGTGAAGGCTTTCGTGGAGGCAACGCCAATTTCCGTGCCCGCATAAATCGGCAGGGCCACGTTGGATTCGCGCGCGATTGAGCTTTCGGCGACATTGACGACCGCCAAAGTGACGGCTTTTTCATCACAATAGCGAAGGGCCGCCAGTGTATCGGCGGTTTCGCCCGATTGGCTAACGAAAATGGTCAACGTGCGTTCTGGGATGGGAGGTTCGCGATACCGAAATTCGGAAGCGACATCGACATCTGTGGGCACGCCCGCCATCTGCTCAAACCAGTACTTGGCCGTGAGGCACGCATAGTAGGCCGTGCCGCAGGCCACCAGAGAAACGCGATCTATATCTTTGAAGTCCGGACATTTTTCATCAAGCACAACATCGCTGCCATCGGCGCTGAGGTAGTGGCGCAGACTGTCCCCGATCACACCGGGTTGTTCCGCGATCTCTTTGGCCATGAAGTGCTTATGGCCGGCTTTGTCGACGCGCGTGCTGTCGATCTCAACGACGCGCATTTCGCGATTGGCACGCTGCCC
>CAKZYL010000331.1 GCA_937884705.1 uncultured Roseovarius sp.
TATCTGCGTGTGACGTGGTCATGTGCGCGGCCACTTTTCTTAAGCGTGAGATCTTTTTTCAGAGGCGCCACAGAGTGTGCCGATGCATGGGGTTGCGTGTGAAACGACGCGCGCTGGCTCTTCACCTGTGGACCAAGGCCCTGATGTTGAGACAAATCTTTTGTTCCAGTGCGCGGGGAAACCCATTACGCTTGTTGCGTAGCGGCAAAACCGGCTATCTGATCAAACTCAAGATGAAGGGGCAGACAACCCGATGGCGTCAATTGCCGGTACAAATTATGGCTTGATGACCGTGCTTGTCGCGGATGTCGCCGGGTATTCCAAACTCATGAGCCGCAACGAGATTGAGACGTCTCACCGTGTGGAGCAGGCGATCACATTAATCCAACAGCTTGCGACCGATTATGGGGGCACGATCAAGGGCGTTGCGGGCGACGGTATCGTTGCCATTTTCAACAACGTGTCCAATTGCGTGAACTTTGCCATCGCCATGCAGCAAGAATTTGTCAACGACACCGTATGGCATACCCGAGAAGAGCCCATCGTTTTTCGCATCGGGATCAATATGGGGGATGTGTCAGAGGGTAAGTTTGGCCTGCAAGGGCATGCCATTAATGTCGCGTCCCGTCTTCAAACGCTGGCCAAGCCGGGCGGTATTTGCATCAGCAAGGCGATCTTGCAGGTGTCCACAAAGCTTGCGCAGGTCCCGCTCAGGTCGTTGGGCACACCAGAGATGAAGAACATCGCGGAACCCATTGAGGTTTTCGAAATTGAGCCGCAGGGCCTTGCCGCGGAGCCGAGCATATCGACCCCGGCCATTGTTGAGCGTTTTGTGGATCAACAAGACGTACCAGATAACTCTGTGGCCGTTTTGCCGTTGGAGAACCTGTCGGGTGAGCCGCAGAACGTGCACCTGTGCAACGGGGTGACGGGCGATATCATTTCCAATCTGACGCGGTTTAACAATCTGCATGTGATCGCGCAGCAATCGTCCAACCTGTTTGAAAACCGTGAAACCCCGATGCATGAAATCGGCAAGAAACTTGGCGTTCGGTACATCAGCACCGGTGGCTTTCA
The DNA here is from genome assembly GCA_937884705.1 of uncultured Roseovarius sp. GTDB lineage: Bacteria > Pseudomonadota > Alphaproteobacteria > Rhodobacterales > Rhodobacteraceae > Roseovarius. The sequence continues at coordinate 1,078 of CAKZYL010000331.1, forward strand.
GCGTGCCGGAGATCAGTTGCGCGTCCAGGTTCAACTGCTCGAAGCAGATAGCGGGCGATCTGTCTGGGCGGAGAAATTCAGCGGTTCGATCAGCGATGTGTTCGCGTTTCAGGATGAGATCACTGCTGTGATCGCGTCTTGCCTTTCCGTCAAAATCGACAAAGCGGAACGGCAGCGTCAGCAACGCTCCGCCCCGTCTGATCTGCAAGCTTACGGTTTGATCCTGCGCGGGCGCGAGGTGTACAAACAGCCCCGGCGTGAGCTGAACCTCCACGCAAGACGTCTTTTTGAGCAAGCCTCAAGCATCGATCCCAACTATGCGGTGTCTTACACGTCGATTTCGCGCACATCCAATGATGCCTGGCGGTTCAATTGGGCGGACCAGCCCGAGCAATCTCTGGATGACGCGATTGTAAAGGCGGAAACTGCGTTGCGGCTGGATCCTGATGACGCGCGGGGGCATGCGGCTTTGGGCAACGCGTGTCTTTACAAACGTCTTCACGACGAATCCCTGGCGGCGTATGAACGCGCGATCCAGTTCAACCCAAATGACGCGGATATCCTGGCTGAGATGGGTCATTCGGCCAGCGTTTATGGCGAACCGGAGCGTGCTGTGGGGCTGATACAACGCGCCATGACGCTCAACCCGTTCTATCCCGATTGGTATCTTTGGCACCTGGGCGAGGCATATTTCGATATGACCGACTACGAAGAAGCCATCCGTACCCTCAACAAGATGCACGATAAAACCGAAGCCTACCGCATGCTAACGGCCAGCAATGCGCTTTTGGACCGGATGGATGATGCGCGCAGACATGCCTCGCAGATCCTGGAGACGCACCCCGAGTTTACACTCAAACATTGGGAGAACGTACCGCCCGACCGCAACCCGGAGCCGCGCGAACGTCTGATCGATGGGTTGAAGAAAGCGGGCCTGAGTTGACCCACGGTGGCGGCTCATCGGATGACGTAAGCCCCCAGCCGCTGAAATTTGCTTTGCGTCCGTGTACAGAGGAAGATTTTGACTTTGCCCGCACGCTGTATGTCAGTTGCATGCAACCCCTTCTGCGCGCCCTAGGCGCTTGGGACGCGGAGAAACTAGAGGCTGCATTCGAGAGCTATTTCGATGTCAATGAGATCAGCATCATCACCATGAAGGGCGAAGATGTGGGCTGGATCCAAGTGTCTGATACAGATGACGAACTGTGCCTTGATCAGTTGCACCTGATCGAGACTGTGCGGGACAAAGGCACCGGGACCTATTTGATCAACTCCACCATTTCAGAGGCGGCGCGTCAGAGCAAAAACGTGAGTTTGTCGCTGGTCAAGGGCAACCGCGCGCAACGTCTTTATGAGCGCTTGGGGTTTCGGCAGGTGGCCGAAGACGACACGAAAATTCACATGGCGATTTCGACCGATCTGGCGCGTTAAACGCGATCAGTCGCTACCCCCGTAGGCCTTGCCGCCGCTATAGGCTTTTCCACCGCTATAGGCCTTGCCGCCGCTATACGCTTTGCCGCCACTATAGGCCTTGCCACCACTGTAAGCCTTGCCTCCGCTGTAGGCTTTGCCGCCGCTATAACCGCCGCCATCCATGCCAAGTTCCGCCTCCAGTAGGATCTGATCAAGCGGGCCAATCTCTGGGTCCAGGCGCACCGAGAAGTCGGATTTTTCATAGGCCCAGACCTGTACGTCATCGGCAAATTTCAGGTTGCGCGTGGCCATACCGCCCTGATCTACGCCGCCGCGCATGCGTTGCTGGATGGCAGCTGCATCTTCTGCCGGTGCGCCATCGCCATGCACCAGAAAAATCTGCGGGCGCGCGAGATCATAGTAGTGACCTTCAAAGCTGAACCCGAAGATGCGTGCAAAGCGGGAATTGGCCGCGGCCAGTTGTCCGTCGATGAAACTGGTTGTGTCAGCCTGTTCAGGTTTTTCCGTCTTTTCAATGGGCTTTTTGTTCTCATCAAGCTCGACTTTGTTGGGGCTTCCAGCCTCCGAGTATACCATGTCATCCATTTCCCGCCCAAACAGCAAGATGGTTGAAAAATTTACCAATCTATCGCCCATTTTAAATCCCTTCCTTAGGTGTCGCCGGTCGTTGGTGCGCGGCCACGGCAATATCTATGCACATAAACCTGTGAGATGTCGCCCTTTTTTGTCTCTGACAGGATGTATTTGCGGTTCTCATCTGCGCAGTTTGTCCTTGGATCAATCATGAGTTGCGTGCCAGCTCCCTGCGTATCGAATAGGGCAGGCCCGGCCTGCAACAGTCACAAGCCCCCATGGGCGTGGCCGTGCGATCGGAAAACGCATGACTTTTCTCATCTGGCGGTGTGAGGCGCGGGCCCGCCTTTATGATGCCAATGCCCCTGCGGCGCATGTTGGTGTGAATGATGCGACTGTAGCGCCCGCGTGTCATGTCTTGGTCAACCTCAATGAAGGTCTCATAGACATCTGCGTAATCAAGCGTTTCGATGGTGAGCCGTTCCCAGATCGCGGCCAGTGCAAACCCCATGTAGTCGCGCGACGCGATCAGCGCATCGGCAAATCCGCCAGGGTTTTCGGCATAAGCTTCATCAAAGAGCGGCTGGATCACAGCCTCGTAGTCGGGATCTCCTTCCATCCTGTCAGAGAGATCTTCGAGGCTTTGCGAGATAAGGCCCGCGTCCAACAGGTTTTCATGGAAGATATCGACCCATGTGTCGAAAAGCGCCCCGGTCATCACCTGCGACAGGTTGTGTTCATAGGTCCAGCCATCTGCAAAATCATAGAGCGTCTTGTCATTGGCCGCTGAGCGCAGCTGGTAGTTGTCCGACACTTCGCCGAACCTGTTGAGCCGGTTGTAGGAATAAAGATTGCCCCGGCTGTTTTCCAAAAGCCCGACCGTGGCGCTGTCGAAATGCAAAAGAGAGATCAAGGCGACCATGTCGGCCGCAGACTCGTGAAAGCCGAAATACTCGCCATCCACCTCGACCGTGCCGGGAAGCCCGATTTCTTTATATATGATCAGATGCCCCAGCTCGTGGGAGAGGATATCAAAGCTCAGACCGAACTCGACAAAATCGCCGGTCTTCTTGGAGGTGTAAGAGCCGATCTCAATCGACCCAAACCCTGCGAACGCATTGTCGAGGCCGCGCAGAAACAAGATTTCAAGCTGGTCATAGTAATCCTGAAAATGCCACTCGAGCGGGCGTTCGAAATACCGTTCCCAAATGTCCATGGTAAATCGGATGGAGCCGAAGGCATGGGCTTGCTGAAACTGAAAGGTGTCAACGTCGAGGTGATCAAAATGCCCGTCCGGATCGGGGTAGGCCATCTCAAGTATCGTTCCGGGCCACGGCGGGCGATAGTGAAAGGTCGAGCCTGCGGGGCCAGGGTAGTAGCCATATGCCTTTTCCTTGCCGACCGGATCAATCACATACATCCGGTGATCTGCGGGCCCGGGCATAAGAGAGCCCGCCGGGGATGACACCCAGACAGTTTCCGGCTCGTGTTGCTGATCCAAGGATGGCAACTGCGGATAGAGTTTAAAGCGGGTGCCGCCTTTGTGTTCGGTCTCTACATATGACACTCGTACCGGTCCCATCGGATCTGTTACCCGTGATGTTGCCACAGGAGATACTGGCGCGCCATCATTTGTTCGAACTCTGCACGACTGGCAAACCCATGATCGTGCAGAAAAACGTCCATATCCTGTGGCACGGCGTGCCCGCGAAACGTCTCAAAGTACCACATCAGTATCCTGACATGGCTTAGCCCAAGATCGTCCGGGGTTGGCATGTCAAAGCCAGCTTGGCGTATGCGGTCGGCCTGCGCTGTAGCGGTTGCCATCATGGCATCGAAATCCCCGTCTTCCTTGAGCGTGCGCACCAGCGCATCTCGAAATGCGCTTGGGTCTTCGGCGATGAGGGCATTGAGCATCATGTCCTGTGACAGACGATGGCGCAGCTCTTCCAGATCGACGTCGTTGTCTGCGAGCCAGACCTGAAAGGCCGCGCCACTGTAGAGCCGGTTTTCAGAGCGGAACTGCGTCAGCGCCCTGTCAACCTCAGCGCGCGGCACGTGCCCATCGGCTTGCGCCAATAGGCGCGGTGCAGCGCGGTCGCGGATGGCGTGATAGCGTTCGGGGTCATGTCGGACGGCATCCAGCAATAGAGACAGCGTCAGCCCGGGCTCCGCGCCGCCGCATGTTCGGGTCAGTTCCTCCCACATCACAGTGTGTTGGAAGGTGAACTCCACCTTCTTGGCCCCGTGGTGCGATACGTCGTCAGAGGCCATCCTGGCCAGCATATCCAGCGCGTCCTGTCGTTTCTGATCGACGCGGCCCGAGGGCAGCCAGTCTTCAAAGGCGTCTAGCCGCTCTGCATCAAACCCGCACTGCCGCGCTTTCGCCAGCAAGGCCTCCCAGGATCTGTCTGGAAAATACATGGCCTTGGCCAGCGCGGTGAGATCTGATGCGATCGCTTTGTCCAAAACGCCACGAGCGGCGGCGCACTCCAACGTGACGCGCATGTTGACCATCGGTTCAGACAACGCCACATAGCCCATTTCTTGTGGGCCATGGCGCAGCGCGACTTCATCGTCGTCTTCCAAAATTCCGTCTTTATAGGCCTCAAAAATCCAACCGACGCCGATCATGCCGAAGGCGTGCAGCTCTGCGGCCCGCAACGCCCCCATGCTGGAGGCGCCGAAGACCGGGATGCCTTGATCTATCGCCCAGAGGATTTCCTTGTGCCAGACCGAAGGCACACCTTCGAAAAACCCGTCGATCAATCCGATCGCCGCGGGCCCGTCTTCGCAGGCCTTAAAGATGTCTCCAGTGCGGGCAGGGGGGCGCAGATCGGCCTGGCCCAGAACCTCGTGCACGTTTGATGCGGGGATGGACGGACCTGCAAAAATGATCATGCGGCAAAGCGCTTTCTGGCGCGGGCCCCGGGGCAGTAATCGTCATGATCATGGGGGCCTTCCAACCCGGGGATGATCACCCTGTGCACCGGGATACCAAAGGCGGGTTTGGTCAGATCGACCGTCACCACCTCTTCAATGCCTGCCGATGTCAGGCGGGAGAGGAGCCAGCCCAGATCATCTTCCAACGTGTCAAAACTTTGCGATGGGACGTCTTTGTAGTCTACGGGCGGCGTCGCTTGCGCGTCCATGAGGCTGGTGGCGTAGCGGGTCTTTCGCGCAATGCCCGCATGGCCATATTCGTCATCGCGAAGATCGTCGCGCGCGCCTGTGATGTAATTGGTGCGCACCTGAACGGCCTCGGTCAATGCGCGCAAAAGGGCGATGTCGCGGCAAAGATGCGTGCCCGCGCCACCCCCAGAGTGCCCGTGTTCCACCTCCGCGTCGGTGATCAGGCACTGAAACGTCGCCACGCCCACATCCCCGGTCATATCCCACACGCCCACGCGCATGCCGGCGTCCTGCAGTTTCCCGATAACATATTGACAAGCGGCATCTGTCACGCTGTCCAAATCCAGTTGGGTTTCTGTTTTGGCGGGCAAATCCATGTGCTCCCAAAGCGTATGGGCATCGCGTTCGATCACCTCGCATATGGCATGCACGATTGCCTCAAGACGATGATTGCCCGACGCGAGCCCGTTGGTGCTGGCCACAAAACAGCCAGCATGGGGGCGGCGTGGCAATGTGTAGTCCGTGTGCACGAGCTCGGAAGGCACCATTACGGGCGCGTTCGTCACAAGATCCTGCCCTTCGATCCAATGCAACGCGCGCGCGGGGTCAAATTCTGTTTCGCGCAGATAGGCCAGCGTTTTGGTGTCGATCACGCGGTGATGTCTGATGACGTCCTTGTGGCTGGCATGGATCACCTCAAGGTCGATCTCTTCGGCATGATGGCCCTCAATCGCCTCCATCACCGCTGATGCTTTGGCGGCATCCAAGGTCAGGCCCTTGCCTTGGGATACGGACAAGGATCTCGAATTGGGGCGAAAGGCATTGACGACCGGGATGCCGATCCGGTCCAGCCCGGTGACATTGGCGACCCGGGTGATGCCCATCGCCGCGATATGCGGGGTAACGAAGCTCAATGTCTCTTCGGGTGAGCGCGTGCGATGCGTTCCGTTTAGAAATGGTTTGGGTGTGGCAGTCATCTTGTCTGCCATGGATGCATGGAACCAGTGCTTCGCGAAACAGAATTTTGACCCAGGAGAGCCATTTCCACTCGCTGTGCCCTTACGGCAAAGAGACCGGCAGTCTTAGCAAATACGTGTGAAACCGGGAGCCCACGGGTCGAGACCTGAGCAAAGGCGCAGAGTTCAGCCGGTGGACGGCTCAAACACTGGTTTTTGGTATGTGCTGCCTTTTTGGCCCGTCACCACCTGCTGACTTCTGGAAAATGCAGCTGCCAGCTCGGCCGTCACGGCAACTGCGATCAAGTCGGCTGAGCGGAGCGACGGTACAAGGCCCACAGGGCCGTGAATTCTTTCCACATCAGCGGGTTCACACCCCATAGCCAGCAAAACTGCTTTTCGCGCCTCATGAGTTTTTTGGCTGCCCAAAGCTCCAATAAAACGACATGGCGTCCGCACCGCACGCTGCAGCAAGGCGGGCTCCCATGAGTGATCGTGAAACAGCGTGAGAAAGGCGCTCCATTGATCAAGGGACAGATGGATTGCGGATGCTGGCGACAAAAGAGGGTGTACGGTCAGCCCGCAGGCGTCCTTCAATGCAGTGGCATCGTCTTCATCTGGAGAGATGCAAGAGACGTCAAATCCCGCGAGCTGCGCCAGTTTTGTTGTGGCCCGAAAAACAGCGCCGCGTCCTGCGAGGGTGACCTTCGGTTTGGGGCGATACTCAACTTCGAGCGTCTGAGCCGCCTGCGACGTGTGAAAGATGAGCCGCGCAGGTCTCCGCGCCACAAGGTCATCCAGGGCCGACATCAGGACCTGTCGATCAGGCTCGGGATCAATCAGAACCTTGAGTTTGCCACCACAGGGTAGCGTCAGATCTGGAAAGGGAGAGCCTTCGCCGTAATGCACGATCTTGCGCTCTTTTTTGGCCAGACAGCGCAGAGCATTCAGGCGAATATCCTGATCGATACACCCGTTCGACAAATACCCGAACATGTCGCCCAACGCTGTGACCAGCGCCAGCGACCCCAGTTCTCGTGCTGTGCCGCCCTTGATGTCGACCGAGGTGATCAGCGCGAAGTGGTCCCCGCGCGAGATCAGCTCATGGGCCTTCTCAAGGACGTCTTGGGCGTGTTCGGTATATGTTATCTGGTCAGGCAACCCGGGTTTCTTCCATCACATCTGCAAAAGACTTGAAGAATTTCGCCGCCAGCTTTTTGGCTGTGCTCTGGATCAGGCGGCTGCCCAGCTGGGCAAGCTTGCCGCCGATTTCGGCCTTGGCCTCGTAGCGCAGGATGGTCTGATCGCCATCTGTCTCAAGGGTCACGTCGGCACCGCCCTTCGCGTGCCCCGCCGTCCCGCCATTGCCCTGGCCAGAGAGGGAGAACGCATCCGGTGCGCCGCCCGTGTCCAATGTCACCTGACCGCCAAAACGTGCCTTCACGGGTCCGACTTTCAACAGCACCTTGGCTTCGAGATCGGTGTCGGAGTGTTTGATCAACTCCTCACAGCCCGGAATGCAGCGTTGCAGCGTTTCGGGATCGTTTAGCGCGGCATAGACGATGTCTTTGGGCGCATTGATGATGATTTCATCGCTCAGTTCCATTGGAGATCCTTTCTAGCAACAGGGAAATTTTATCCGCACCAAAATCTC
>CAKZYL010000332.1 GCA_937884705.1 uncultured Roseovarius sp.
GGCGCGCATCTATGTGCCTGAGATCGCGGGCCCTTCCAAGATCGCCTTGATCGAACGGGCAGGCGCGGATCTGGTGGTCGTGGAAGGAAAATACTTCGACGCGCTAGAAGCGGCGCGAGCTTATGAAGCCGAAACAGGCGCCATCCAGATCCATGCCTATGATCTCAACACCACGGTGGCCGGTCAGGGCACCGTCATGCTCGAATGGGAGGAGCAGGGGTTGGAGGCTGACACAGTCTTGATCGCGGTCGGCGGAGGTGGCCTGATTGGGGGCGCGATTGCCTGGGTAAATGGCCGCAGACAGGTTGTAGCTATTGAGCCTGAGGAATGCCCGTCTTTGCATGACGCTTTAAAGGCAGGCAAACCCGTTGAGACAAAGGCTGGAGGCATTGCGGCGAACGCCCTGGGCCCGCGCCAGATCGGGGATATTTGTTTTGGCTTGGCGCAGGCGCAGAGTATCCAAAGCCTTCTGGTCTCGGATGATGAGATCATCGAGGCGCAAAACCTGCTTTGGCGGGAGGCCCGCATACTCACCGAACCGGCAGGGGCCGCAGCGCTGGCCGCGCTTACCTCTGGTGCATACAAACCGGCGCCGGATGAACGCGTCGCGGTTTTGATCTGCGGCGGCAATATCTCGCCTGATCCTTTGGCCTAGCACCCGCCATCTCCGCATTGCGCGCCCGGCTTTCAGCCCTTATAGCCGGGACGATTTTGAACTGGAGGGCACCCCATGTCGAACGCGCAGCTGGAAACCGCAATCGAGACCGCCTGGGAGGCGCGCGATACGATCACGCCTACAACCACGGGTGAGACGCGAGACGCGATTGAAGACACGCTCAATGTGCTCGATAGCGGGAGCCTGCGGGTGGCCGAGCGCACGGAGAGCGGCGATTGGCACGTCAATCAGTGGGCCAAGAAAGCTGTCCTGCTTGGGTTCCGCATCAAGGACATGGAAGAGCAGACCGGCGGGCCGCAAGCCGGTGGCTGGTGGGATAAGGTCGATAGCAAGTTCAAAGGCTGGGGCGATAATCAATGGAGGGCGGCTGGGTTCCGTGCGGTGCCGAACTGCGTTGTCCGCAAATCCGCCTTTATTGCGCCGGGCGTGGTGCTGATGCCGTCCTTTGTGAACCTTGGCGCTTATGTGGATGAGGGCACGATGGTTGATACTTGGGCCACAGTGGGATCTTGCGCCCAGATCGGCAAGAACGTGCACCTGTCCGGCGGTGTGGGCATCGGTGGCGTGCTGGAACCGATGCAGGCAGGGCCGACCATTATCGAAGATAACTGCTTTATCGGGGCACGCTCTGAGGTCGTCGAAGGCTGTATTGTGCGTGAAGGATCTGTGCTTGGCATGGGTGTCTTCATCGGCAAGTCCACCAAGATCGTGGATCGCGAAACCGGAGCGGTCACCTATGGAGAGGTGCCGCCCTATTCGGTTGTTGTCGCAGGATCCATGCCGACGAAAAACAACATCAGCCTTTACTGCGCTGTGATCGTGAAGCGCGTGGACGAGAAGACCCGCTCCAAGACCGGCATCAACGAACTTCTGCGCGACTAATCCATTGTAGGGCTGAGCGACGTATCGCTTTTGGACCATCGTATCACTCCCATAAAAAGACTGTGGGAGTGAACGAGGAAAGCCATGATCGCCATTTCAGTTTTTGCAGTGTGCACAGTTGTTGCGTCCACAACCTATGCTGGTCTGCGCCACCAACTGCTTTGGAATTCAGCGCGCATCCTTGACCGCCCTCAGGCCGCGCCGTATGGCCGGGATATGACCAAAGCCAAACGACAACATGACGTCTACACCCTGCTGGTGGAGATCGGACGCAAGGCGGGAGACGGTTTGCCCGATGGCGCTACGGGCGCGGCACTAATAGTCTATGCCAGTGGCGTTGACGAGGCTGAGGCCGTGAGGGAAACCGTCGCGATCCTGAAACAGGCGGATACGGCGCCTCTGGATGTCTCTGGCTATGGCACGCTGTCGGAGCGCGAGGCCGAGGGACACGACATTTCGGATGAAGAGCGCGCCCTGATGCAGCGCGCGCTTGATGAGAACGCCGTTATCGTGGCGCAGGTGACACCGTTTTTTGACGACTAGGCCGCGCGCGCGCTGGCCAATGAGATGGCTTCGAACGGCTTCAAGACAGGCGATACAGGCCGCGCATGTTCGGGCAGCAGGGATCTGTCGATATGGCTTAGCACGCTGGCGGACAACCGTTCCGGATGACGCCTGATGCGCCCGATATACATGCTCTCCAAAGGACAGCCGGACGCCAAAATCGCCTCATGGTTGGGCAAGATCAATTGATAGAGCGCGAGGCTTGCAGGCCCGTCAACATAGGTGGCGGATCTGTCGTTGATCAGGTGGCGCGCGGGAACGGCGACGGCCTCGTGCCCGAACATGTATTCGACATCGGATCCGTGCATGACGACCCGTTGATCAGCGGAAACAACCAGATCGCGCTTCAATCCAAAATATCCGGCACGCAGGCAAACGGGCCGGAACACGCCCTGGGCGGGTACTTCGTTTCGGATCACGTGCAGAACAGGGACAAGATCACCCGTCGCTGCCCGTACAAGATCCCCCCGTTTGAGCGTATGGATGAACCGCTCTCCTTGGTCCGTCATGATTGGAGATTGCGGCAGAAGACCGGGGCGCGGGCCCACCGGTTCGATACTGTCAGACAAACCGATCTGCATGACATCTGCGTCAATTTCCGTCAGATGTGGCCTGGTCATCAGACTGCGCAGATCTGTCAGGATCATGGGGCGTGCGTTGTCGAGATGCACCATGTGCAAGCTGTCCGGCTCCGGCCGTTCAATAGCAAGCCGTGCGAACCCTTCAAGCGCGTTCCAGCTGTAGGACAGGCGTACAATATCCGTTCTGTCCACATAGGGGCAGGGCAGCACAGCGCTCATGGTATCCCGGCCCTGCGCCTCGATCATGACAACACTGCCGCCCGGCAATACCTGCAAAGAAAACTGTCCGGGCCAGGGAAAGCACCGCTCGAAGGACAAGAGCGTTTGCGGACGGTTTTCAGGCGTCACGCGCGCTTCAATCGTCAATGTGCCTTGAGGCAAAAGCTCTACGCGGGGGTGGCGCGGATCCAGCGAAATATGATCAGAATCCGGTTGATGAAACCAGCCCTTGTGCCGTGTGCAAGCGCCGATCCAGCTCATGAGATCTGCATCCCAAGCGCAGGCCTGCACATGCATGCGCGCCCTCTGCTCATGGCCGTAAGGCCACGAACGCGCGCCAACGCTGAACAAGGAGCCATCAAAACCCGCCTCTCTATTCCGAGGCCAAGTCGCAATCGTGGCGGGGCTTTCGCGCTCCACCTGGATATCAGATCATCTGCTCGATCTTATCCACTCGATAAACGGCCTTTTTGGCCGAAAGTGCCCTGCCTCGGGTCATTTGTTGATGTTGTCGATAGCAGATTAGGGTGTGCCTGTTAAGCGTTATTCACCGCGCGAGAATTATCGTGTAGGGGATAGCGGCTTCGAACAATAGGGGGTGTGATGCCGAACAAGATGGATCCTGCTGCGTTGACGGCTGATTTGGTCCGCTGTCCATCCGTCACCCCCAATGAAGGCGGCGCTCTGGTCTTGCTGGAAAGTCTGCTCGGTCAAGCGGGCTTTGAGTGTACGCGGGTTGATCGTGGCGAGGTGTCCAATCTCTTTGCGCGCTGGGGGAAGCGAGATGCGGCACGCAGCTTTGGTTTCAACGGCCATACAGACGTGGTGCCTGCGGGGGATGAAGCGGCCTGGAGCGTGCCGCCTTTCGCGGCCGACATCCGCGGTGGTATGATTTGGGGCCGTGGAGCGACAGACATGAAATCAGCCGTGGCGGCTTTCGTGGCGGCGGCTGTGGATTTTGTGTCAGACACCCCGCCAGAGGATGGCGCGCTGATCCTGACGATCACGGGCGATGAAGAAGGCGACGCCCTCGATGGCACGGTCGCGCTTCTCGACTGGATGGATGTACAGGGCGAGAAGATGGATGTCTGCCTTGTCGGTGAGCCGACTTGCCCAAATCACATGGGCGAGATGATGAAGATTGGGAGGCGCGGGTCCATGTCAGCGTGGATCACGGTCACAGGCGTGCAAGGTCACTCCGCCTACCCACATCGGGCCAAAAATCCTCTGCCCGCCATGGCGCGATTGGTGGACCGCCTGTCGTCGCACGTGTTGGATGAGGGCACGGATCACTTTGATCCCTCTACTTTGGCTGTTGTCAGCATCGAGACGGGCAATGAGACGACGAATATCATTCCTGCGACCTGCCGGGCGACCGTCAATATCCGCTTCAATGACACCCATAGCAGTGCGTCTTTGTCGGAGTGGTTGCAGCGCGAGCTTGATCAGATCTCTGATGCGTTTGGCGTGGCCGCTGAGATGGAGGTGAAGGTCTCTGGTGAGAGCTTCATCACGCCGCCAGGCCCACTGTCTGATCTTGTGGCGGGCGCCGTCGAAGCGGAGACGGGGGTGGTGCCTCAGCTCTCCACATCCGGCGGGACATCTGATGCGAGATTTGTGAAAAACCACTGCCCAGTGGTGGAGTTCGGCCTTGTTGGGCAGACCATGCATCAGGTGGACGAGCGCGTTGAGATCGCCCAGGTGCATCAGTTGAAGGCCATCTATACGCGCATCTTGAAGGACTATTTCGTATGACGCTGGAGGTTGGACCGACAACGGATCTGGTGGCTTGTCTGGAGCTGCGTCGCGTGGTCTTCATGATCGAGCAGAATGTATCAGAGGCTGATGAGCGGGACGGCAAGGATGACGTCGCGCATCACATACTGGCGCAAGACAACGGGGTGCCATTGGGCTGTGCACGCATCTTAGTCGATGGATCCACAGGCAAGATTGGCCGCGTGTGCGTCTTGAAAGACCACCGCGGCACTGGGCTTGGGCAGGCCTTGATCGATGCCTGCCTGGCGCATTTGAGCACGATCCCAAATGTGACCCGCGCGGCATTGGGCGCACAAACCAATGCGTTGGGTTTTTACGAGAAGCTGGGTTTTGTTGCGTTCGGCCCTGAGTTTCTCGATGCCAACATCCCGCACCGCATGATGGAACGCGCGCTTTGAGCCGTGCAAAACTGGTGGTCATGCTCAAGGTCCCGCAGGCTGGCCGGGTGAAAACACGCCTGGGGCGCGACATCGGCATGACGAGTGCGGCGTGGTGGTTTCGCCATCAGGTGAACGCCCTTTTGCGTCGGATAGAAGATCCCCGCTGGCAACTCGTGCTGGCCGTTGCGCCTGATCGCGCAGGTCTCATGTTTCGCGGCTGGCCTGCGCATCTGGCGCGCATACCGCAAGGCACGGGCGATCTAGGCGATCGGATGGGCCGCTTGATGCGAGGCCTGCCGCCAGGGCCCGTCTGCATCATCGGTGGCGACATTCCCGGCGTGACGCGTGCCCATGTGGCCCAAGCGTTCAACGCTCTGGGCAACCATGATGCCGTTTTCGGCCCGGCCCCGGATGGTGGATATTGGTTGGTTGGATTGAAACGATCCGGTCGCGTGCCGTCCTCTCTTTTTCGAGATGTCCGGTGGTCGAGCGAATACGCTTTGTCAGACACGGCGGCCAGCCTTCCCGATGCCCGGATCGCTCTGGTGGACAGATTGCAAGACGTCGACACAGCCCAAGACCTGAAGATGACATGCGCCTAGGCCTTTCGGTTTTGTGCATTGGCTACGTGTTGAGCCAGTTTTATCGCGCGTTTTTGGCCGTGCTCACGGAAGTCCTTGGCCGAGACATTGGTGCAACGGCGGATGATCTTGCTGTTGCGTCCGGGCTGTGGTTCCTGGCCTTTGCAGCGATGCAAATCCCGGTTGGCTGGGCGCTTGATCGAATAGGCCCACGGCGCACGGCCTCTGTCCTGCTTTTCTTGGGCGGGGGCTGCGGTGCATTGCTCTTTGCGGCGGCGACTCAACCTGCGCACATCAATGTTGCAATGATGCTTATCGGCGTCGGCTGCTCGCCTGTACTCATGGCCTCTTACTTTATCTTCGCGCGTGAGTTTCCGCCCGTTCAATTCGCTACGCTGGCGGCTCTCATGCTGGGAGTTGGATCCATAGGCAATCTGGTGGCCTCCTACCCGATGGCGCTGGCGACTGAGCTCTTCGGATGGCGTCTGAGCCTCGTCTGGCTCGCATGCCTGTCTATCGCTGTGGCCATCGGGATCTACCTGACAGTGCGCGATCCCGCGCCGGCCTCCGACGCACAGGAGGGTTCCCTACTCGACCTGCTGCGCATGCCGGTGCTTTGGACCATCTTCCCCATGATGATCGTGGCCTATGCCCCCGCCGCTGCAATCCGTGGTCTGTGGATGGGGCCCTATCTGATCGATGTGCACGGCCTGACCACCGCTCAGGTTGGCCAGGCGACGTTGGTGATGGGCGTCGCCATGATCCTTGGCACCTTCGCCTACGGCCCGCTGGATCGGCTTTTCGGTACGCGCAAGTGGGTCGTGCTTTTGGGCAATCTGGTCTGCGCGGCGTCTATCCTGTGCCTCGCGGCTACTGTGCAATCCAGCGCCGTCTTGGCGATCGCGCTCTGCGCGGCCTTGGGTTTCTTTGGGGCCACCTTCCCCGTGATCATTGCCCATGCTCGAGCCTTCTTTCCCCCGGCACTGGCTGGGCGCGGGGTGACCCTGATGAACCTCTTTGGCATCGGCGGTGTGGGGCTCTTGCAATTCGCCTCAGGGTCTTTGCAAGGCTCCATCTTTTCCGCGTCTGGAGCATTTTCGGCATATGCCGCACTTTTTGCGTTGTTCGGGCTCACGCTTCTGGTTGGCTGCGCGATTTACCTCTTCAGCCGCGACGCTACGACCTGAGATAGGTCTTTCCCCGCACCGGTGTTGGGAGTATGACGCGCCTCGGGAACGTCCCGATATTGGAGAATCTTAAAATGGGATACAAAGTCGTCGTCGCCGGTGCCACAGGCAATGTGGGCCGTGAAATGCTGAGCATCCTGGCCGAGCGCCAGTTTCCTGTGGATGAGCTTGCCGCTCTGGCCTCGCGCCGCTCTTTGGGTACAGAGGTCACGTTTGGTGAGAAGACGCTGACGACGAAAGATATCGACACGTTTGATTTCACTGGTTGGGACATCGCGCTCTTTGCCATCGGTTCTGACGCCACGAAGATCTATGCGCCCAAGGCGGCTGCTGCCGGGTGTGTGGTGATCGATAACTCCTCGCTTTATCGCTATGATCCCGAAGTGCCGCTGGTGGTGCCAGAGGTAAATCCGGAAGCGGTGGAGAAATACGCGAAGAAGAACATCATCGCGAACCCGAATTGTTCCACAGCTCAGATGGTGGTGGCGCTGAAGCCACTGCATGATCGCGCGAAGATCAAGCGCGTCGTGGTGTCCACCTATCAATCCGTCTCGGGTGCCGGCAAAGACGGCATGGATGAGCTCTGGGACCAGACCAAAGCCGTCTACAATCCGACGTCCGAAGTGGAGCCCAACAAGTTCCAAAAGCAGATCGCGTTCAACGTCATTCCCCACATCGACACCTTCATGGAGGATGGCTCAACCAAAGAAGAGTGGAAGATGGTGGCGGAGACCAAAAAGATCGTGGATCCGTCGATCAAGGTCACGGCCACATGCGTGCGCGTGCCCGTTTTTGTCGGCCACTCCGAGGCGGTGAACATCGAGTTTGAGGATTTCCTCGACGAAGATGAAGCTCGTGACATCCTGCGAGAGGCGCCGGGCATCATGGTCATCGACAAGCGTGAGGCGGGCGGCTACGTGACGCCGATTGAGTGTGTGGGCGATTACGCGACATTCATCAGCCGCATCCGCCAGGACAGCACGATCGAAAACGGGCTGAACCTGTGGTGTGTGTCAGATAACCTGCGCAAAGGTGCCGCTTTGAATGCCGTGCAGATCGCCGAGACGCTCGGCAATCGGGTCCTCAAGAAGGGTCTTGAGCCCGCCTAAAACGGTTCGATCACATCGAAATCGTCGGTAATGTCGCGCGCTTGCACGGATGTCACCGACGATCTTGCAGGGCTCTGGGGCTGCAAGGCTCCTTGCATTGGGATTTGTGTGAACCTCTGTGCCAGGTAGGCATGCGGGTGGCCGGGAAACGGGGCTCCAATTCTGGTTGCAAGCTTGCTGTAGCTGAACCCCAGCTCAGAGGCTTTACACACTCTCCGCCCTGTTGATCGTTGATGCAGCGCAAGGCCGCCCCCGGAGGCAATGAGTTGGTATCCTTTGGCTTTCAGCCGTTGGTCCAGATCATTCCAGCTTTTGGCGTGAGCGAGGTCCTCTGCGAGGCGCGCCCGCAAGGGAGCGACGAGCTGCTCTTCCGCCCTGACGGGCGGCCTCGCCCGTTTCGCCCTTGAGATCTCTTGCGCGAGAAGGTCACGAACCAACTGTCCTACACTTACGTCTCGCTCCCGTGCCATCCTATGAGCCGCGTCAGCAAGCTCAGGATGCAGTTTCAAATCTATCCATTCCATGAAGCTCATCAAGCATGGTCATGGTTACGAAAGCGTTAAACTGAGACTTAGAAACGTTCCGCCCGCAGCACCTGACAATCCACGACGGACACCACACCAATGTGGTTTTCGACCACAGCAAACGCGGCATCAAGGAGTTCATCGAGCCGTTCTGGACGGATCATGCACACCACCTGCACCATCCCGGAGCCGCGTGTGACATCGCCCGACCTTTCCCATTCCCCGGACCGACCAGACCCGCCATAAACCGGCAGAATCGTATACCCCGTCACACCGGCCTCCTGCAGGGCGTTTGTCAATCGAGACTGCATCGCCCGTTCAATGGTGATCTCCACGCGTTTCGCATCATGGGTTTGCATGTCAGCCTCCAGTCATCGCCTGCGCGACCGTCAAATAAAGCGGAATGCCAATCGTCAGATTGAACGGAAAGGTCACCCCGAGAGACAGGGTAAGATAGATCGATGGGTTCGCTTCGGGCAAGGCCACACGCATAGCAGCAGGCACAGCGATATAGCTGGCCGATGCCGAGAGCGTCATCAAAAGCAGCGCGCCGCCTGTCGAGAGGCCAAGTGCCAACGCCGCGACGAGCCCGAAAATGCTTCCAATGATTGGCATGAAAATTCCAAATGCCAGGCTGCCCGGGCCAAGCGCCTTGCGCCCCCGGCGCATGCCACGTCCGGCCACGAGGCCCATATCCAGAAGAAAGAGGCACAGCACGCCTTTGAAGGGCGCCACGATGAAGCTGTCGATTTCCTCCAGCCCTTCTTTTCCGGTGATCCACCCAATAAAAAACGCCCCAACAAGCAACACAATCGAGCCGTTGAGCAGTATTTCGCGCCAAAGCTGGCTGTCCATACGCCCGCCTTTTTCCCCGCGCGTCACGAGCCACAGGGCGGACAGAATGGCGGGCGCCTCCATCGCGGCAGCGACCGCGACCATGTAGCCTTCCGATGATATGCCTCTTCCTTCGAGAACAGAGGTTGCCGCAACAAAGGTGACGATGGAGATAGAGCCGTAGTGTCCGGCAACGGCGGCGGCATTGAGGCGATCCATGCCCGATAACAGCCTGAGCAGCATGAATGCCACAAACGGGAGTGTCGCGGAAAGCACCACGCCCGCCAGCAATGACAGCCCCAGCGTCACGTCAACGCCATGGTCGGCCACGCTCACGCCGCCTTTGAACCCGATGGCAAACAGCAGGTAGAGAGAAATAGCTTTGGCGGCAGCTTCGGGAAACGTGAGATCGGATCGGGCCAGGGACGCGGCCAACCCCAATGCGAAGCTCAGCACGATGGGCGACATCAGATTGTCGATCGCAAGTGCAAGAATCTCTGACATTTTCGCGCACCTTCCGTAAATGTTTGGCGTTATCTGAAAGAGCGGAGCAGAAGGGAAGCGAAAACGGAGTGTCTTGCGCGATTTCTCATCGGCGCCCTTCAAAAGCGCCATTTTCAGGCCGTCCTGGGCCCTGAGCCGCGATACGAGGATCGG
The DNA here is from genome assembly GCA_937884705.1 of uncultured Roseovarius sp. Classification (GTDB taxonomy): domain Bacteria; phylum Pseudomonadota; class Alphaproteobacteria; order Rhodobacterales; family Rhodobacteraceae; genus Roseovarius. The sequence goes on from CAKZYL010000332.1 coordinate 9,971, forward strand.
CAAAATTTCAGAGAATTCGATGAACTTTCTGTTTTGACGGCAACTATTTGAAAACCTCACGTGCCCATATTTGATCTATGCACTGGGGGGTGCGGTAATTCGGGGTGAGTTGTGGAACTCGTGACATCTTTAAAGCAGCGTGAGCGTGTCATGCTGGACAGCGATCGGTTGCATGATCTCTACAAGCAGCTCGGGCAGCATGCGGCGGAAGACGTCGTGTGTCGTGCCTTGGAAGAGATGGCCGCGCGACTGTCGCATATCGAAGCAAGTTATCGATCCGGGAACTGGGGCGACCTGCGGAAGAACGCGCGCGGTCTGGGCGCCATTGCGGATCAGCTGGGGATTACGGTGCTGGCGAAGGTGGCGCGTGACGTAAAAACCTGCGCGGAAAACGGCGATCCGGTGGCCACGGCGGCCACACTGGCCCGGTTGATGCGTGTTGGTGAAAGCTCCTTGTCCGAGGTGTGGGACATGCAGGACATCTGATCGCGGTTCGGCTTTTCTGGGCTCCAGGGCAAGACGGGGCTTGCGGGCATCGCCCGACGGCGTAGGTTGGCCGGTAACACCGTCAGGATCCCACCCATGCGCCCAGAATTTGCCTCTCCTCACTCCGATGCGATTGTCGTTCATGTCATAGAGCAACAAGACCTCGAGACATATCTGGAGGCTCAACCCGCCCGCGTCGCGACCTGGGCGCGATCCTCGGGGTTTTCAGCGGCTTTGGGGACGTCGGTTTTGGTGCCTGCGGAGGATGGCGGATTGCACGCCGTCCTGGCCGGGTATGGCACGGCATCTGCACGGGAACGCGGTCGCTTTCACTTGGCGTCTCTTGCCGCGTCTCTGCCTGAGGGCACGTATCGCTTGGAGGGCTTGGCCGAAGACGCCCAGAGCACCGAAAGCTTGGGCTGGCTTTTGGCAAGCTACGGGTATTCGCGGTATCGCGAGCAACCCGGCGCAAAGGCCCGGCTTGTAGCGCCTGACGCGGTTGACGCAGAGCGTTTGCAAATCATTGCCGCAGGTGAGTTTCTGACCCGCGATCTGATCAACACGCCCGCGTCTGATATGGGGCCTGCTGATCTTGAAGCGGCCGCATCAGATCTTGCCAAACAACATGGCGCAAAGATTGACGTGATCCGCGGCGAGGCGCTTCTCGATCAGAATTTTCCGATGATCCATGCGGTCGGTCGCGCAGCTGAACAAGCCCCTCGCCTTATTGACATACATTGGGGCAGCCTAGGGCGGAAGCTGACCTTGGTCGGTAAGGGCGTATGCTTTGACACTGGCGGTCTCAATCTGAAGCCCGGCAGCTCCATGGGACTGATGAAAAAGGATATGGGTGGGGCTGCCACCGTGTTGGGTCTTACTCATATGATCATGGCGCTTGAACTGCCTGTACAATTGCGGGTTCTGATCCCTGCTGTGGAAAACTCTGTCGCCGGAAACGCTTTCCGTCCGGGCGATATTCTGACCGCGCGAGACGGCAAGACAGTTGAGATCAACAACACAGATGCCGAGGGGCGTCTGGTCTTGGCCGATGCTCTGGCGCTGGGCGCAGAGGACGCGCCAGATCTCATGGTTTCCATGGCCACGCTAACCGGTGCTGCAAGAGTGGCTGTGGGCGCCGATCTCGCCCCGTTTTTCAGCGATGATCTGGACTTTAGCCACGCGCTCGAAGGGGCGGCGCACCGTGTGGCCGATCCGGTTTGGCGCTTGCCGTTCCACAAACCCTATGAAGCGATGATTGAACCGGGCATTGCGGATCTAGATAACGCACCGAAAGGTGGGTTTGCCGGAGCAATCACGGCAGCGTTGTTCCTGAGACGGTTTGCCGGGGACACACAGTATGCGCATTTTGACATCTACGCCTGGTCCGCATCTGCCCAACCTGCCCGGTCCAAAGGTGGCGTCGGCATGGGCGCACGTGCCATTCTGGAGGCGCTGCCTGAG
>CAKZYL010000333.1 GCA_937884705.1 uncultured Roseovarius sp.
CCTGTTGCTGATGCGTCTGGCTCAGGATCGGCGTCAAGCGCAGTCAAAAGCGCTTTGCCTGAGACGACGATCGCCTCTTCGTCACGCTCCACGCTTTGGCCGGGCGCTAAGACCTCTCCGGCATGGACTGTCTCGCCAAAGAACGGCTCTCCTTGGAAGGCACCGTCTTGGGGGATGGCCACGAAAGACAAAGGACCAAACCCGTGATCCACGGCAAAGCTCTCTGCCTCTGTCAAGGTCTCAATGGCCACCGCTGCCACGCAGACCTCGCCGCCGGTCATGGACCAGTCATAGGCCAGTTCAGCGACGTCATAGGGCGTTGCCCCATTCAGCGTGGTGCGAACCTGGGCCTCCAGAATATCGATGTCCTGGCTTTCGCTTTCAAAGGTCAGATACCGGATCTGCTGATTTGGGATCACCACCTTAGAGGTGACGCCCGAAGGGTCCAGATCTTTGGCTTTGCCAAGCATGATTTGAAGCGCGCCCGCCAAGTCGGGATCGTTCAGCCCGACATCCCACACCGAAAGCCAACCCGAAGGAGATCGGTGCAAGAGACCGATCCCGTCAAAGGATAGCGTTAGGGCGAAATTGGGTTTCATGGGCCGGGCTTATCGTTTTGGCAGACTAGTACTTAGAAATCGTGCTTCCTTCCACAGGCCCACAAACTCTACATGAGGTTTGCGCCGAGGCAAAGTAAAAGCCCCCGTCGACCAGAGGAGGACAAGCATTCTCTGCCATGGACTCTCAGACTTTTGACTAGGCGTTGGCCTTTTTCAGCGCCTGATCGAGGTCTGCGATGATGTCATCTGGGTCTTCGATCCCGATGGAGATTCGCACCACATTGGGGGCGGCCCCGGCTGCGGTTTGTTGTTCCGCCGTGAGCTGACGGTGTGTGGTAGAGGCTGAGTGGATCACCAAGGACCTTGTATCGCCAAGGTTGGCCACGTGGCTGAAGAGCTCCAGATTGTCGACAAGCTTCACGCAGGCCTCATACCCGCCCTTGAGCGCCACGGTGAAGAGGCTGCCCGCGCCTCTGGGGCAGATTTTCTTGACGCGCTTGAAATACGGCGAGCTTTTGAGACCCGCATAGGTGACCGCTTCGACAGCGTCATGGCCTTCCAGCCAATTGGCAACGGTTTCAGCGTTTTCCACATGCTTTTGCATGCGCAGCGACAGGGTTTCGATGCCCATCAGCGTGTAGTGTGCGGCTTGCGGGTTCAACGTCATGCCCAGGTCACGCAGCCCAATGGCGATTCCATGGAAGGTGAACGCAAGGGGGCCGAATGTTTCGTGGAACTTGAGGCCGTGATAGGCATCTTCTGGTTCGCTGAGCGAGGGGAACTTGTCAGACGCAGACCAGTCAAACGTACCGCTGTCGACCACGATGCCGCCTGTGACCGTTCCGTTGCCGGTGAGGAACTTGGTGAGCGAGTGCACAACCAATGTCGCGCCATGCTCAATGGGGCGGCAAAGGTACGGCGTGGCCGATGTGTTGTCGACGATCATCGGCAGGCCCGCTTTGTCCGCGATCTTGGCGATGGCGTCGAGATCGGTGATGTAGCCACCTGGGTTGGCGATCGACTCGCAGAAGACGGCGCGGGTGTCGTCGTCAATGGCGGCTTTGACCGCATTGAGATCATCGAAATCGACGAATTTGGCCGACCACCCGAACCGCGTGATGGTCTTGCTGAATTGGGTGACGGACCCGCCGTAAAGCCGCGTTGACACAACCACGTTGCGGCCCGGTGCCATGATCGGGAAGAGCGCCATGATCTGCGCCGCATGGCCGGAGGAACAGCACACCGCCCCGCTGCCGCCTTCCAGCGTGGCCACACGTTCTTGCAGGACCGCCACGGTCGGGTTCGTGAGGCGGGAATAGATGTAGCCCACCTCTTGCAGGTTAAAGAGGGCTGCGGCGTGTTCGGCATCGCGAAACACGAATGCTGTGGATTGATAGATGGGTGTCTGACGCGAGCCTGTCGCCGGATCAGGGCGCGCGCCCGCGTGAATTTGCAATGTGTCAAAGCCGAATTCGTGGATGCGGTCGGTCATGGCAGATCTCTCCCTTGTGCGATGCAAAGAGGGTTAGGACAAAGCCCGGAGAAGAACAACCGACGATTGGGAGAGGTCGTCTGAACGCTTTATCATCGCCGAAGCGTGTGATCCGTCTCGCGGAGTTGGATCACGGGGGGCCACAGGCTTTATCGCATCCAAAACCCATTTCGACGGATTGTGTTGCGAATGTTTTGTTCTTTGCGCGGCAGGTCGTCTCTATCAAAGAGCGCGCGGGTTTTCTCGCCGCGGTTGTGGTAGATCATGAACTTGATCGGATCGTACTTTTTGAGGACTTTTTTGATCCAGTTGGGGCTTGCCGCGTCCTCGAGCACCTGAACCACGCGGTCATCCTCGCGCGCATAAAGCAATGGAAGCACGCGGTAATGACACGTCACGGATCCATCCAGTAAACCATCCGGAATCGTATGGCGCCCGCCGCCCAGGGAATGGATTACCAGGGGCAGGGCGATCTGATCGAGCCATGGATCGAGCGACTGACAAACCAGCTCACGCGGAGGATCGTCCCGAATGGCAACCGCGTAGTCGAGAAACCGCTGACCGAAGGCATGCGGGCATGTGTAGAAGAAAAAGCCTGCATTGAAATAGAGATACCGACGCCAAAACTCATCAGGCCATGAGGTGTCGAGCGAGCTTTCGAAATCGAGCCCGAACTTGTCATAGAGCGAGCCCCAGGTGGCATTGTATCCCGGACCGTAGAGCTGCAGCTCTGGCCAGGTGCCTTCGCGGCGCAGCGAGGCCGTGGGATTTTTAAAGTTGAACGGCACTTGGGTGATCTCATCCAAGACCAGCGTATCGGTGTCGAGGAACAGAAATGGCTCACCCTTGGGCAGCGCAAAAAGCGCCTCAATCTTGTTGCCATAGGGGTAGGCATGGCCAAACTGGCGGCTCGTGAACGGAACTATCTCCGCTTCCAGGCGCTCCAACACCTCGCGGGCATCTGACCGTATCGAGGGCGATGAAGGCCACAGCGGGCCGGGCGCAGGTTCGGCCACGAAAAAGCGGCCGTCAAAATCGGGCGAATTGGCCCGCAAAGAGGCCGCAAACAGGATCGCCTCATATTGCAGCCGGCCCGCATGGCCCACCACAACGATGTTGAACGGTTTGCGTTTTTTGGCGGGCATAGCGGGCTGCCGAACCTTTGCCTGTCTGCTCTTGTCCCAACTATAGGCGGCAAATGCGCCGCACAATAGAGGCAATTGCGCTTATCATTCCCGGGCCACGCGGTATAGTGATCTGTGAGAAATTGAACAACGGGAGATTTCGATGGCGGATTTGGACGCACAGGTGCGCGAAAGCCAAGCGCAGGTTCAAGAAGCACAGACGCGCATTGCCGAGCTGACCAGCCGTATCGAGACCGCGCGGTCCAAGATCAAGGGTGGCGAGGATGCCAGTCTCGACATCGAAAACGCCACGCTGGAGGATGTGCAGGCGCATACGGACGTCATGAACGCCAATATTGCCGAGCTGATCATGGGGCTCGATGATGTGACCGCAGCGTTTTCCAAGGATTTTGACGAGATGCGGTCAAAAACCGGGTGGGAAAGCTTTGTGGGCGTGTTCAGCCGTGCCAAATCCGACAGTATGCGCCAGGACCGGATCCGCACCGCCAATATCGACGATAAGCTGCAGGATCTGATTGCCAAATCCGATGTGATCGTGAC
>CAKZYL010000334.1 GCA_937884705.1 uncultured Roseovarius sp.
TTTGGCCAAGCTCACTTCATGCTTGCCGCATAGCCACACACAAGAACGCCGCTGCCGCCAAAGCCATCCGCGCCGCCGGATGCCCCGAAAGGCGCAAAATGAGCCTATTGGCTCAGAAAGCCTTCGAGGAACGCGGCATATTTGGGGAAAGCCCGCGTGGTCAAGTGGATGTTGTCCCAGATCATGGGATCTCCCTCGTCGTCAAGCAAGCGACAAACCTGCGCCTCATTATCACAGAAAAACGCGTTGCGGCTGATCCATGAAATGTCAGGAGTGCTTTGGACGCGGTCCTTGAGCTTGTCGCTCGTGCGCAACCGATCCCACCTCTGATAGTCGTAGAACGTCCCGTCTAGTTGATCGCGCGCGATATTGCTGCGCCAGGCTTTGATGGAAAATGAACTCAGATCGGTAAACATTGCCGAGCCCATGACAATGATTTCCGCGTCGAGCGCCTCTTGCAGTATCATCGCCAGATTGTAACCCGCCAGGTAAGTATGATCCTGCCACTTCGCCGATATGATGATTGTGTCCGCGTCGCGTAGCAAGCTGCCAAATGAAATCACTCGGCGATTACACTCTGTTAAGGATTCAAGTTCTTCCAGACTATTGATCGGCTCCATGCAGGTGTCATCAAGAAAGACCCGGCGGTACTCGGCTTTCTTGCCGTGCAAGGCAAGCGCAAGGTAGTTGTCTATCGCCATCGAGTCGCCCAGAAGCAGTGTCTTGTGGCAACTGTCCTCAGTGCATGAGAACGGCGTGTTTGGTTTTGCGACCGTCTTTCTGACAGCTTCAATTTTGGCCCGCTCGTTTTGCACATTGACAAGCAAAGGCATCCCCTGGCGCTCGTAATAGGCAGCGATCTGGGTCTTAAACCCATTATTGACATGCAAACCTGCTCCGACGCCGGCCAAGGCGAGCACCGCAATACTTGACACCACCAGCACACCCCTGCGTGCCAACCTCTTGCCATGCCGAAGCGGTCGTTCAAGCAAATGCAAGCTGGCCAGAGAGATCAGATAGACCACCGGAATGAGGCTTAGTTTGTAAATCCGCGTCCCGTCGCCGAGATAGTCGAAATACGCATCGACAAAGGAAAACAGGGGGTTGTGATAAAGGTATAGGCCGTATGACATCAAGCCGGTATGCACCAGGGCCTTGTTCGACAGGATGCGCCACGTGATCCCGCCAGGTTGCGTGAGAGCGATCAAGAGTGCGGTGGCCCCGACCGGGATGACCGTGAAAAGACCGGGGTGGGCTAAGTCTTCGTTGAAAGACGTAAATGTGAACACCAGTACAACCAGACAAGCGAGGGTGACAATGTCAGCCACACGGGCCGATATCATGTCATCTGCGCCTGGGCGCATTTTCCAGATCGCGACCAGCGAGCCGGCCGCCAGTTCCCAACCACGGGTGTGGATTGAGTAAAACGACAAAAGCGGGTCTGACGCGGTTGTCCAGAATGCTGCCGCCAGACTCAGCGCGAAAATCAATAATATCAATGCCGTGTAACGCCCGCCAAGAGCCTTGGCCCCTAGCAACAGCAGTGGGAAAAAGAGGTAAAACTGCTCTTCAACCGCCAGGCTCCAAGTGTGCAAGAGAGGAGCTTGAGAGGCAAACGGGTTGAAGTAGTCGATTTCCCAATAGAAGAAGTAATTTGATGCGAAAACCGCCGTAGCGAAAACGCTTTGTCCTACATCCTTTAGCTGGTCCGGTGTCAGCACAAAGGGTGCGATGATCAAAGTCATGAGTGACATGGCCACGAGAGCAGGCAGAATACGCCGGGCACGACGCTCGTAGAAATTGGCTAGGCTAAAAGAGCCTTTTTGATCGATTTCCGAAATGATGATTGTGGTGATAAGATAGCCGCTGATGACGAAAAAGACATCTACGCCCAGAAATCCACCCGAGGTCCCCGGAAGTCCTGCATGATAGAGGATGACTGGCACGACCGCTAGTGCACGAAGCCCGTCAACATCGGGACGGTATGATAAAGGTGGGCGCATTACTATTTTACCTATTCAATCTCGTTACACAGGCTCACCCAAGGGCATGCCTCAATCAAAAGCAAACGCTGTCCGTCTTTAAACTCAATAGCCTCAAAGTACATCGTTTAGTGCCTTGTGTAGACGCTAATTTGAACGCAAACTTGTCATTTGTTGGGCATATACAGCTTTTTTCGGTTGGTTGAACGCTTCGGAGACGCCTGTGAAATGGCTGTTCGGTGTTGTCAGAGGAACGGCAGGTTGAAGCGCCTTAATCAGCAACCTACTCGTCTCCACGGAGGCACCCGACACGATTATGTAACGCAAATGGTTTGGTAGATGATGGATTGAGACTTCAGCCACGCACAGCAAGAACCAAGCCCATCAAAACAGTTGATTGCCAAGAGTTACCTTGGTTGCATGTCGGATTAACCGGCGACCACCTGTGAAACATGAACCCAACACTCAGCCCAGATCGCCTAAGACCACGTCGAAAAAATGATCTTCGCAATGCCGCGTAGGTTTTTGGTTCGTTCGCGCGAACCGGATAACAACTTCACTTTTACGCAGCGAACCCAGTTCCCGCCTTCTAATACTTGGCGACGATGTTCACGAACACGCCCCTGTCATCCAGGGTTAGATCCGATAGATCATCGGAAAATTCGGTGAAGTTGTAGCCGAGCCCAACCTTCCAATTGTTTCCGACATGGCGGTACCCTGCAAGGAGGACACCAACCTCACTGACATCTGCGTCGGGCGCTTCAAACGCGCGTACTTCGGCAAGAAGATCCCATTTGTGCGTGACATGATATCGCGCGTTCAAAACGCCAAGGTAGGCATTGTTGTTTGTAAAGGCAAAGCTCTCGTCTGCGCGGCTTTCACTAATGCGTCCGCCAAGTTTGCCACCGATTGTCCAGTGATTGTTGACGTCGTAACTTGCGTCGACCGAGTAAATGTGGCTGCGCTGCTGAGGCCCAAGGACGTCGGTACCATCAATCCGCTGGCCGTATTCGTCTTTGAGATACCGATATTGAACCAACATATTGAAACGGTCGTTATCGACAGGGCGCAACGCATACCCGAATGTCGCGTCAACAAAGTTGCCATCCAACGCAGTAGACTGGCTGTTGTCCGTTGACACGACGTTCATTGAAAACAGCAACCGTTGCGTTTCATCGATCTTGTACCGCGCACCAAGTTTCAGCGCGAAGGTTTCGCTGTCGCGAACGCTTGCTGGCGAGACGCCATCATCTATGCGGTATTCCAACAGGGCGCTCGCAACGATGTCACCGCCGTCATCATAGTTGACACCAAACGAAACACCGCGGCGATCAAAGTCGTCGGTGTCCGGATCCTCAACTGACCCATACTCGAAAGCAAGCGTGTAGGTTGTGTAGTCACCCGCCCGGTATTCAACACCATGTTGGCTTGCGAGAGACCGCTGCCGACCAAACAAATCATAAGAATTTTCGCCGAATACGGACACACGCTCGTTGATCTTTCGCTGCCCTCCGACGACGTAATGCGACCGCTCCAAGGGTGTCGACAAAGTCCCAAACCCGTCGAATGTCCGCGCCGGGTCCAGTTCATAGCCAAAATACACCGACCGGTTTTCATCCGGGTTATGCGTTACGCGAATGCTTGCGGCTTCGCCCAGATCACCGTCCGAGTATTCGCCTTCGATGCGCCACCCGTTGCCCCAGTGATACGTTCCGCCGAGGCCAGCACGATTGTTGTCAGGCAGTCCAGATGCGGCAAGCGTGGCCTGACCAAAAACATAGACTTCCGAATCGTTCGCAAGCGCACGGGTATAGCGCAACGCAAAATCCGTGCGGTCGCCATTCACGGCACCGCCTTCGCGATCCAGATACTCCGCCCCAAAACTCAGCGTGGACACATTCGTCACGGCCACGTCGAGCCCGAGGTAAAGCTCGGTGTCTTCACGTCCAAGATCGTTTTCATATCTCTCAAACGCCGAGGACAAATCGACGTTGCTGCTGATCTGGGTGTTCAGAGTAAAGCCGTAAAGCTGCTCGTCACTGATGACATTGTAGTCAAGGGTCGAGAAGCCGGCTGTCCTGTCCTCGAAATAGGCCGAGAACGAGCCAGGGCGGCTTGCGCCCACGTCCTCGAAATCAATCAGAGTTTCAAAACGAAACGCGCGACCACTCCCCATGGCCGGGGTTATCGTGTCAAAAATCAGACCGCCATCCAGTGACTGACGTGATCCAAATCCTGGCCCGTCGCTTTCAGCGTACTCAAGATGCACATGGCTGCGGTCGCCCAAGCGATACCGGAGATCAACCCCGATGGCCTCTTGGTCAGCGGTGCCCGTCTTGTCGTTCGTTGCCGTAACGCCAACACGCAGATTGTCGGTCACCCAACCTTCCACGCGTCCGCCATACGCGAATTCTCCTGACCCGCCGCCAATCGGTGCAAATTCATACTGTGCAATCAGGAGGACTTCTGCTTCGTCGGTTGGGTCCGATATGATGCCGCTATTTGCCGATCCTGACAGCGGAGACGTGAGGGTGATGGTCCCTTGGATATAGTTGATGGAGTAGTCACGACCGAAGGCAAGGGTTCGTGTTTCAAGAACGCGGCCAGTATTTCTGTCGCGCACTTGCACCGTGATAATTTCGGAACCTCTCGTGATATCGTTGCGGCTTAGAAAATAGATTGACCCTCCTGTGCCTCGGAAGACGTCACGCTGCGGCAGCGCTTCGGTTTCAGACGCATAAGTCGAAATGGAGGCCTTTGGCTCACCGTGGGATGTGGTTTCCTTTGTCTGCCAACCGGCGGATGCACCGTAAAGCGTGCGCTCATTGCGAAGATAGAGGCTGCCATCGATCCGGGCTTGGGTGTTACCCCAAACAAAGTAGTTTCCGTCCTTCTCGACCTTTAGGTAAACTTTGCCGGATGTCGGTGCGGTTTCCTCAAAACTGGAATCATCCCCGAAAACCGGATAGCCAAAGTCTGGGCCAAGCCTGTCGAACAAGGTGCGCGGGTCGCGATCACCTAGATCGTCAAAAAGCTCATCTAATTCGCCTTCGCGCGTATCGAGCGCGGCGGTGATTTTGTACCCGCTCTCGGTGGTTCCGTTTGCATAAAGTTGCACACGACCCGAACTGTAGTTTTCATCGCCCACGAGCGACCCTTCGCGGCGCCCAAAAGTCACATCAGCCACACCGAGGTAGAACCAATCCGACCCAGGTATTTCGACCTGCCGCGTAATATCAAGGTGACGCCCGTCGCCCTGCACGACAACATCGACATCATAGGTACCTGAAGGCATCACGCGGTCGATAACAAATCCGCCGTCCGGATCGACGCGTACGTTTTCGCCCAGTGTCTGAACTGTCGATCCGGGACGCAGATTGGAACCAGAAACTGTGATCGCACCGCCCTTTTCGGGAATCCCGCGGCGCACGGCCATGTCGACACCCGTTTCCTCCAAACCTTGATTCCGAGTATCCGGGCGGGTCAGATTGACGGCTGCGGTTTCATCAAAACGTCCGAACTTGTCGTATACCCGGTGGGTGACGACAAGGTCGCTTCCGTCCGGTACTTTGAATGACACCTCGCCATTGGCATCCACCGGAACTTCCATGAGCGTTTTGGGTCCGCCACTGAGCCCGATGTCATAAACCACGACAGAGCCACGCGCGATATAGGCTGGATAGTTCACCTGAGATTTGATCGTGACCACATCTCCGGGCGCGGCAGAGCTCTGGGGTTCATGACGTGCCAAAGACAGTCGGCGCGGTGCCGTCAAACCGTCAAACCTGACTTGCAAGTCCGCGTCTGCAAGCGCGATGTCGGCCTTTCTGGCCGCATCTTCGACGCGCGTGTCCGAATTCAGGGACTCCCCGTCGACGACAATCACAAAGCCTGCGTCGTCCTGGATGGACCCATGATCCAATTCGGTGTTGGCGCCAGCCGGAATCTCGACGACCAGTTCTCCGTTGGGGCGGTCGCAGTCAGAGGGAAGAACATCACCAATCAAATGGCAGGATGTATCGTCCGCGAAAGCGATTTGGGCCAAAATGGTCGTGCTCAGCAGAGTGCCTGCGACGACAGGGGTTTTACTACGTTTAAACATCATACACATACTCACCGCTGACGCCTGATTGTTCGCTCAATTGTCAGTTTGTACCGGCCCCTGTCATTCCAGTACCTGCGAACCTTTCGTTCAACCGCATCAAGGCGTTTGCGCACGTTCGTCGAACTTTCACTTTCGCTCTGATAGTAGGAAATTCGCAGGATCGACACCGGATCTTCCATTGATCGAAGCAGACTCTGCAGTCCCTGTTCTAGCGCGCTTGTCGGTGCCACGCCCTCGAAAGCTCTTGCGGACAAGTCGATTTTAACAACCCGACCCAGAGACGCACCAAAGTTCAGTTTTGCGACCTTACCCGCAGTCAACCGGATCGTTCTCGGATTCTCTGTTGTCAGGCGGTACCCCGTTGGCAAACTTCTTTCGTCAAGTTTCAACGTGAAATTGGATCCAATGGACCGGGGTAGCTCAGCGCAAGGCACATGGAACCGGCCGTATTCATCCGTCGTAATCACCACACCCCTGGGTGTGACAACGCGAACTGCAGCAAGTCCCGGCTCAAGATCCTCCTGGATGACCACTGCAGAGGGCCCACTGGTGGACAGGTACTCTTGATTTGTGATCCCGTTCTCGCGGTATGGTCCATCCTGATAGCCGTCACCATCTTTATCGTCGAAGACCTTGCCAATCACGTCTGAGCAGTCAAACACAGGTTCGATCACACGGCGCACCGTTGCCTGGGTCGGAGGCGCTGCCGGCGCGCCCGAAACCGAGTCGATAAGCGTCGCCAAATTCGTCAGTTCGCCAATTGGCGCAAGGCTTGTAACGCGCGCGACATAGGTCAGTGTGGCCGTCCCAGATGGAGGGAGCGAAATGCCGGTAACCGTCAGGTTACGACCAGTTCCCAAAGCAGAGGCCGCGGCACCATTCAGAAGCGCCGATCCTTCCACGTAAACCAAACCCACGGGTAGCACATCCCGAATTTCGAGTGGGCCAATCAGGTTGGTCGACGTGTTTGTAACCTCAATCGTGTAAGGCACCGCATCACCAAGCCGCACAACGGACACTGCGGCCACCTTGGAAACAATCAGATCACCCGTCACTCCGGGCACGGCCAGAAACAAAATTGTCGGCTCATCGCCATCATCGCCAGGCGTCCCGTTCGT
>CAKZYL010000335.1 GCA_937884705.1 uncultured Roseovarius sp.
TTCCTCGATCAATTGCCCTACACGTATGTGACAGACGAGCTCTTCTTTGTGCATGCTGGTGTTCGGCCTGGCATTCCGCTGGAGGACCAAGATCCGTTCGAAATGACGTGGATCCGAGGCGAGTTTTTGAATGACACGCGCGATCACGGCAGGCTCGTCATTCATGGTCACACGCCGGTTGATGCGCCTGAACACTGCGGCAATCGTGTGAACCTGGATGCCGGTGCAGGGTATGGGTATGATCTGGTCATCGCCGTGGTTCGTGGGCGCGATGTGGCGCTGCTGAGCGGCGCAGGTGAGACGCCGCTTCTTCCGCAACTTTCAACCTAGCGTCACGCTGGACAACCGCGTCTTGCGCGGTACCAATGATGAAAAATGGAGAGACACATGACCGATATCGTACTGCTTGATGGCGCTCGCACGGCCATTGGAACCTTCGGTGGGAAATTGGCAGGCACTCCGCCCTCGGCACTTGGGGCACATGTGGCCAAGGCAGCTCTGGAACGCTCTGGCGTTGAACCTGGGCAGGTGGGCCATGTCGTCTTTGGCAGCGTCATCCCGACGGAGCCGCGCGACGCGTATTTGTCCCGCGTGGCGGCGATGGATGCGGGCATTCCCGACACCACGCCCGCGATGAACGTGAACCGTCTCTGCGGCTCTGGTGCCCAGGCCGTCGTTTCCGCCGTACAGTCTCTAATGCTGGGGGATGCAGACTTTGCCCTGGCGGGTGGGGCAGAGAATATGAGCCGGTCGCCGTTTGTGATCACTGATCAGAGGTGGGGGGCCAAGATGGGGGATGTGCGCACGCTGGATATGATGCTTGGCGCGCTCAATTGTCCCTTTGGCACAGGCCACATGGGTGTCACCGCCGAGAACGTGGCCGCTGAGCATGGCGTGAGCCGCGAAGATCAGGACGGCTTCGCGCTGACAAGTCAGGACAGGGCCGCCAAAGCCATAGAAGGCGGTCATTTCACGTCCCAGATTGCGCCCATCGAGGTGAAGGTGAAACGCGATATGGTGGCCTTTGACACCGATGAACATCCCAAACCTACAACGGCCGAGGCCCTCGCCGGTCTGCGCGCGGTGTTCCAGAAAGACGGCACCGTGACGGCAGGCAACGCCAGCGGCATCAACGATGGCGCGGCAGCACTTGTTTTCGCCAAGGCGGACGCGGCGGAGGTGGCCGGGCTGAAACCCAAAGCGCGCGTTCTGGGCTATGCCCATGCGGGTGTGCGGCCCGAGGTCATGGGCATCGGCCCGATCCCAGCCGTTCAGACCCTGATGGAGAGGACGGGCCTCAGCACGGAGGATTTCGACGTCATCGAATCCAATGAGGCCTTTGCCGCTCAAGCCATCGCGGTGAACAGGGGCCTTGGCCTCGATACAGACAAAGTGAACCCGAATGGCGGCGCGATTGCCTTGGGTCACCCCGTGGGCGCAACCGGCGCAATCCTGACCGTCAAGGCGCTTTATGAGCTTGAGCGCATCCAGGGCTCCAAAGCATTGATCACCATGTGCATCGGCGGCGGCCAGGGCATCGCAGTGGCGATCGAGAGGCTCTGACGCAAAGCGGCTATGCAGAGCCGAAGCTTGACCTAAAAGCCCTTGTCGCGCGATCACGTGCGGCAAGGAGATACCCCATGAACCCCCTCAAAGGCATCGCGCTAAAGCTGTGCGCTGTTTTGCTGTTCATCGTCATGTCGGCGCTGATCAAAGCCGTTTCAGACACTGTTCCACCCGGACAGGCGGTGTTTTTCCGCTCGTTCTTTGCGATACCCGTGATCCTGATTTGGCTTGCTTGGCGCCATGATCTCTCGACCGGGCTCAAGGTAAACTCGGCCATGGGTCATTTCTGGCGCGGCTTTGTGGGCACTACGGCCATGGGTCTGGGGTTTGCCGCGCTGGGCCTTCTGCCCCTGCCCGAGGTCACGGCACTTGGATACACTGCGCCGCTGCTGGTGGTGATCTTTGCGGCGATGTTCCTGGATGAAAAGGTCGGTCTCTTCCGGATCGGGGCCGTCATGCTGGGCCTTGTGGGTGTGATCATCGTTCTTTTGCCGCGACTGACAACGCTGTCCGGCCCGACGGTTGAGACGGCTCAAGCGGTCGGCGCGGTTCTGGTTTTGCTGTCCGCGACCTGCGCGGCATTGGCGCAGATCTACATTCGGAAACTGGTGAAGACGGAACAGACCAGCGCAATCGTCTTCTATTTCTCGCTCACAGCAACCTTGCTGTCGCTGCTGACGATCCCGTTTGGGTGGGTCATGCCCAATCTTTGGCAGGCGAGTTTGCTGATCCTTGCCGGTCTCATCGGTGGCACGGCGCAGATCTTTCTCACCTCGGCCTATCGTTTCGCCGACGCGTCCGTGATTGCCCCGTTTGACTATGCCTCGATGCTGTTCGCGATCATCATCGGCTTTGTGTTCTTCGACGAAGTGCCTACACAGCAGATGTTGATTGGCGCGTCGCTGGTGATCATAGCCGGGATCATCATCATTGCCCGTGAACGCTATCTGGGTCTGCAACGCGGTCAGGCTCGGGCGATCAAAACACCACAGGGTTAGCGATCCTTCCACGCATATACGAGGTAGGCCGGTTTCATAAGCCATCTGCGGAACCGCCCCAAAGGAAACCGCCGCGGCGGATGCCGCATCGGCGCAGGATAGGGGCGATCGGGGGTTTTCCCCTGCGCCAAATCGGCCAGAAGGGCGCCGGAATAGCTCCCCATCGACACACCGTTGCCGTGATAAGCAAAACCGGCAAAGCCGCCCTCCATATCCGGGATCGGGCCAACGTAGGGCACGAAATCTCTCGTGAGGCACACGAAACCCGACCAGTAATAGGGCGTCTCCACATGGCGCCAAGCTGGAAACATCTCGTCGAAATCGGCGCGGATGCGGGCCTTGTTCTCTGTTTCAGTCTCGTGCGTGTGCTTCAAAGCCCCGCGCATCCCAAACAGCATCCGGTTGTTCGGCATCAAGCGAAAGTAATGCAGCAGTTTGCGCGTGTCATAACACATCTGATTGCTGGTCCAGCCCTGCGCCGATAGCTCCTCATCGGTCATTTCGCGGGTCACGATGATGCTCGATTGGGTCGGAATATAGCGGCCCTTCATCCATTTCGGGATGTTGTCAGAGCTGTAGCCATTGGTGGCAACAATGAACTTTTTGGCTCTTATAGAGCCTGTTTTTGTGCGCAGAACGTATCCGCTGCCGGGCTGTTTTTCGACCGCTGTAACAGCGCTGTCGCCATAAATTGTTGCCCCGGCGGCCTTCGCCGATCTCGCCAGACCCGAGGCGTATTTGCGAGGATTCAATGCAAAGCCAAGCGGCGTTTGCATCGCTCCGTGAAACGGCCCCTTCAAACCGGCCTGAGCCATCTGATCTGGGGGAATAAGGCGTGATTCAACCCCGTAAAGATCGTTGGTGAATGCCAGATCCCGCTTCATAGCCTCGTAGTCGCTTGGTCGATGGGCCACCATCGTCTCGCCATCCGAATGCCGATCCACATCAAGGCCAAGCCGATCAATCAAACCACCCACAAATTCGACCGCCGCGCGTTCTGTCTTGAACCAATTGCGCGCCTCAGCCTCGCCAAACATCTTTTTCATGCCGGAATAGCCGAGCTTTGACCCGCCGAGGCAGCAAAAGCCGCCATTTCGCCCCGATGCCCCCCAAAACGGCTGCTGCGCTTCCAGAACTGTGGCCTTTACCCCGGCCTCCGCGAGGTGCAGCGCGGCCGATAGCCCAGTGAACCCGCCGCCGATGATGCCCACGTCTGCGGTCTCATCGCCTTGCAACTGTGGCCAACCCCCCAGATCCACGGTATCGGCGTACCAGCAGTCGTCAATCGGCGAACTGCTATAGGCCCTGTCTTCCCAAATCCGGTCCAAAGCTGCCATGCGTTCCCCCGTCACGTTGCTCGCATCCATCAAAACGGATTTGATCAATAAATCCAGAGGTGACAGTATAGGGCCTCTTGCCGCAATTTCGCGGCATCGCCATCAAAAGACGTCTCAAGTGCCCGAAGTCACGCCCAAACCCGCGCGGACCCCTGCGCCGCCTCCTGTACATGAGGTGGTCTATCGTCGCTTGCGGGATATGGTTCTGTTTGGCGACCTGGCCCCCGGTGATCCGGTGACAATCCAAGGGCTTTCACAAGACCTAGATGCCGGTATGACCCCCGTCAGAGAGGCGATCCGCCGATTGATCGCTGAAGGTGCGTTGGAATTTCAGGGCAATCGGCGCGTCTGTGTGCCTGGCACCATGCTGGCGCATATTGATGAATACATCATCGCGCGCCAATGGCTTGATCCGCATATGGCACGTCTCGCCACGCGACGGGCCAGTGCGCATGATCTCAAGGAACTCGAACGCATTGATAAGCGACTGGACAAAGCGATCGCGCGAAACGATTTGCGCGCCTATCTTGAGCTCAACTATCAGTTTCACAGCCAAGTCTATGCGATCGCCAATACGCCCATTCTTGCGGGTATGGCCGAGGGGCTGTGGCTGCGCTTTGGCCCCATGCTGCGAGTTGTGTGCGCGCGGATGGGCGCGCAGAACCTACCCGATCGCCACAAGGAGCTCTTGCAGGCGATGGAGGCCCGCGATGAGGACGCCGCCGCGCAGGCGTTGTGGGAAGACGTGACCCAGGGCATGGATCAGGTGCGCGCTGCCTTCGATGATCAAAGCGTCATCGGTTGACTCATTTGACACCAAAAAATTGACACGGAAAAATTTGATCATATTGTAGAAGTCAGAGGGTAAAAGCGCCCGATTTCCTTGAGTTTTGAAAGGCCCTGACCATGACGTTGATCAGCAATCACTTGCCCACGGCCGAGCTTCAGGCGCTCGACGCCGCGCATCACCTGCATCCGTTCACCCACGGCAATGACCTTGAGAAAAAGGGCGTGCGTGTTATCACCCGCGCGCAGGGTGTCACGCTCACCGACAGTGACGGCAATGAAATGCTGGATGCGATGGCGGGGCTTTGGTGTGTGAACCTGGGCTATGGCCACCATGAACTCGCCGAAGCCGCAGCCCGTCAGATGAAGGAACTGCCTTACTACAACACGTTCTTTCAAACGACCCATGTGCCGGTGATTGCGCTTTCCGAGAAGATCGCCTCTCTCACGCCCTACGATCTGAACCACGTGTTCTATGCAAGCTCAGGGTCCGAGGCCAACGACACCAACATTCGCATTGTCCGCACCTATTGGGATCAAAAGGGCCAGCCTGAGAAGAAAAAGATCATCAGCCGCGTGAACGCCTATCACGGCTCGTCCATGGGCAGCGCCAGCCTGGGTGGCATGCATTACATGCACGCGCAGGGCGGTCTTCCCATTGCGGATATCCACCATATAGGCCAGCCGGATTGGTATACCGAAGGCGGCGATATGGACCCCGATGAATTCGGTCTCGTGCGCGCGCGTGAGTTGGAAGAGGCGATCCTGCATCACGGCGAAGACAAGGTTGCCGCCTTTATCGGTGAGCCGATCCAGGGTGCGGGCGGCGTGATCATCCCGCCAAAAACCTACTGGCCGGAAATTCAGCGCATCTGCCAAAAGTACAATGTTCTGTTGATCGCGGATGAGGTGATCTGTGGGTTTGGCCGAACGGGCAACTGGTTCGGGTCCGAGACGCTCGACATCAAGCCACACATGATGACCATCGCGAAGGGCCTCAGCTCTGGGTATGCGCCCATTGGGGGATCGCTGGTCAATGATGAGATCGCAAGCGTGCTCAATGATTGCGAGTTCTCCCACGGCTATACATACTCCGGCCATCCCGTGTCTTGCGCCGTGGCGCTTGAGAACCTACGCCTTTTGGATGAAGGCGGGATTGTCGAGAACGCCAGCAAGAATACCGCGCCCTATCTCAAAGAGAAGTGGCAGACGATGGTGGATCACCCTCTCGTGGGTGAGGCGCAGATCGAAGGCCTGATCGGGTCCATTGCCCTGACACCGCACAAGGACAGCCGCGCGGCCTTTGCCTCGGATCGTGGCACCGTCGGCCTCATGTGCCGTGAGCATTGCTTTGCCAATGGTTTGGTGATGCGCCATGTGGGCGATCGTATGGTCATTTCGCCGCCGCTGATCATCACGAAAGACGAGGTCGATACTCTGATTGAGCGGGCGAGGATTGCCCTCGACAAGACCTACGCACAGCTCAAATCCGAGGACATGCTCAAAGCGGCGAGTTGAGTGATTTTGCGATGAACGTCTAACAGGCCGGCTCTCGTTTGGGGACCGGCCTTTTTCTTGCTTTAATATTTTCTATTTACGTTAATTAACGAATCAGCTAAATATATTTCCATGACGAACCTGATCCAAAAATTTTCGGCCCTCTCTGACGCCACCCGCTTGGGCGTGGTGGAGCGTTTGATGGCCGAAGGCGAGCTGCCGGCGGGCGCGATCGTGGCCGAGGCCGATATGAGCGCCCCCGCCATGTCGCGTCACCTCAAGGTCCTGCGCGAAGCGGGGCTCATCCACCAGCGGATAGAGGGCACCAAGCGGCTCTATTCCGTACGGCCCGAGGCCATGCGCGCCATCGCCGACTGGACCATGGATCACAAGAAATTCTGGGATGCCTCGCTCGACCGGCTCGAGGCACATCTTGCCTTCAGTGAAGACGGAGACGACATATGACAGACATTCGCATCGAACGAGAATTCTCCGTATCACCGGAACGCCTGTTTCAGGCACTAACAAAGGCAGAAGATACCCAGGCGTGGTTTGGACCGGAGGGCAGCCATGTCACCGAAGGCCAGACGGATCTCACCAAAACGGGGCCATGGTACATGGTGCTCGTGTCCAGCGAAGGCAATCGATTCAAGGTCTCGGGTCACGTCACGCATGTGACCCCGCCACGCTCTGTCGGATACACTTGGGGTTGGCATGACGATGAAGATCGGCGGGGCGAAGAGAGCTTTGTCACGCTGACCGTCGAACCCGCAGCCAAAGGATCAAAATTGATCGTAGACCATCGCGGCTTGGGCGATGACGACATTGGCGCAAGCCACACTCAAGGCTGGAACAGCTCCCTGTCCTCCTTGTCCACCTATTTGGAAACCGCAGCTTAATCTAAGAGGAGACCCCTATGACCAAGTTTATTTTCGCCTATCACGGTGGCGGCGTGCCCGAGACCCCCGAAGAAGGCGCCATTCAGATGGCCAAGTGGCAGTCGTGGCTCGGAGGCATGGGCCAGCAATGCCACGAAGAAGGCGCGCCGGTAGGCCTGTCCAAAACAGTCACGGCATCGTCTGTACAAGACAATGGCGGCGCAAACCCTCTGTCTGGTTACTCCATCGTCGAGGCCGCCAGCGTAGAGGAAGCCCTTGAGATGGCCAAAGGCTGCCCGATCCTCGAGAATGGCGCTGGCACGGTCGAAGTTGCGCCCATCATGGAGATGTAAAAAGGCTCTAACTCAGCCAAATTCCAGCGATGTCACGCTAAAGATTTGGCTCAATGGCAAGTCCAAGGCTGGACCCAGGTAAAGCCGGGTACAGCCAAACACCTTCTCAAGACCAAGGTCCGTAACCCAAGCGATGCCCGCCGCATTCGGCTCGGGCACGTCGATCTGGACCTGCTGCTCCTCGAAATTGCGCATCAAGCCTTGCCCGACTTTGGCGGCAATCTCCGGACTGTCCGCAAACAAGGGCCCAATCTTGAACCCGGTATCGCAGGGCCGCGCGGCGCCGTATCCGACAAGCGCCCCATTCTGACGGCATCCCACGGCAAAACCACCCGGCTGTGTGAGCCAGCGGCGCAGAAACGCGGCTCTGGGAACCTGCGCAATGGGCCGGTCATAGGCGTCAATGTCCTCAAAATCTGCCTGTGTTAGTGCCGAAACATCCTTTGTGTCACTGCCTTGCGCCGTACCCTGATACCGCAAAACCTGATAAGCAGGTTCAAACCCGCCGCGTTGGTAAAACGGCACCATCTCAAAGACACCGTCCATCGCGATGGAGGCTCCGGGCTTCAGTCGCCTGCGCAATGTGTCCCGTCGCCAATGCCACAGCGCCGTACCAAGACCCTTGCCGCGCTCATCCGCCCGCAGAATGAACAGCCCCATGAACCCGAACGCACCCTCATAGCTCAGGATCGAGCCACCGCCGACAAGAGCGTCGCCTTTGCGCAAAGCCACAAAACTCGCAGGTGCCAAATCCCAAACAAGCCGCAAGTCATTCAGTCCCGGATTCCACCCTTCAGAGGCGGCCCAACCTCTCAAAACGTCCACGTCCGCTGCGGTCATGGGCTCAATCACATATCCTTCAGGAAGTTCCATGCGTGTCGCTCAGAGTTTTGGCCATCCCTGTTCATAACGATCCAACAGCGTCACTGTGTCAAAGCAAAATCAAGTCGGATCGGCTTGCGCTCCTCTCGGATGGGTCCTAAAGCTGGGTTTACCTCGGGGTGTCTGGGCCAGGCCTGGACTGAGATGCGAAAGCGAACCCGTTGAACCTGAACCGGCTAGAACCGGCGGAGGGAAGGTAAAGGACGCGACATCCGCCCTTGCCCTCGCGCCGCAAAGGAGGATGACATGAAACATCTTATTTTTGCTGCGGGACTTCTTGGTGCTACGGCCGCAGTGGCCGACACACCGGAACTGACCGTTTATACCTATGACAGCTTCGTCTCCGACTGGGGCCCCGGCCCGCAGGTGGAAGAGGCGTTCGAGGCTGTGTGTGGCTGCGATCTCAAACTCGTCGGGATCGAAGATGGCGCCGCACTGCTCGCGCGGATCAAGCTTGAAGGCGCGAATTCGGATGCTGACATTGTGTTGGGTCTCGATACAAACCTGATCAGCGCCGCGAAGGAGACCGGTCTTTTTGCGGAGCATTCGGTGAGCGCTGACTATGATCTGCCGATCAATTGGGCCGATCCGGTGTTTGTACCTTTCGACTGGGGTTATTTCGCCTTTGTGCACAACGCGGATATGGACGCACCTGACAGCCTCAAAGCACTGGCTGAGAGTGACACAAAGATCCTCATCCAGGATCCACGGTCCTCGACCCCGGGCCTTGGCCTCCTGATGTGGGTGAAAGCCGCATATGGCGATGACGCGCCTGCCATCTGGAGTGCTCTGTCTGACAATGTGGTGACGGTGACCAAAGGATGGTCAGAGGCCTACGGTCTTTTCCTGGAAGGTGAGGCCGACATGGTTCTCTCCTACACCACCTCGCCAGCCTATCACCTTATCGCCGAAGAGGATGACAGCAAGGCAGCAGCAACCTTTTCTGAGGGTCACTACATGCAGGTCGAAGTGGCGGGTAAACTTGCAGGGTCCGATCAGCCCGAGCTCGCCGATCAGTTCCTGCAGTTCATGGTTGCTGACGCGTTCCAGTCGATCATCCCAACGACCAACTGGATGTATCCCGCCGTCACGCCCGAAAGTGGCCTGCCGGACGGGTTCGATACGCTCGTGACGCCAGCCCAGTCGCTGCTCATGTCCCCAGATGAGGCTGCCGCTGCACGCGATGGCGCCCTGAACGAATGGCTGGACGCGCTCAGCCAGTAAGCGCATGGCCCGGGACCAGCGCCGCGATCACCCTCGCGGTGCTGATCCTGGGCACCTTGACGGCCGTTGCTCTGCGCGCTGAAACGGGCGCGGGTCTCGGCCGGGCAGAGTGGGCCGCGATCCGCTTCACGCTGATCCAGGCGGCCCTTTCCGGCCTGATTAGTGTCACAATTGCAATCCCGGTCGCTCGCGCGCTGGCGCGTCGCCGCTTCAGAGGGCGGCGGATCCTGATTGCGCTTCTCGGTGTCCCATTCATCCTTCCAGTCATCATTGCCGTGCTGGGCCTTCTTGAGGTTTTTGGCCGCGCCGGTTGGATCAGTGACGCGCTCGGCCTTCTCGGCTTCGAGCCCATCCGCATTTACGGTCTGCACGGTGTCGTTCTCGCCCATGTCTTTCTCAACCTTCCCCTCGCCACGCGGCTGATCTTGCAAGCCTGGCAAGAGGTCCCGGCAGAGCGCTTCCGCCTCGCCGCGCAGCTGGGATGTGACGGTCGCGCCATGTTCTGGCTGATCGAATGGCCCATGTTGCGGCGCATCCTGCCTGGCGCCTTTGCCGTGGTCTTCGCCATCTGCCTCACCAGTTTTGCCGTTGCGCTGACCCTCGGCGGCGGCCCTCGCGCGACAACGATCGAGTTGGCGATCTATCAAGCCTTCCGTTTCGACTTCGACCTCGGTCGTGCGGCACTGCTTTCCGGCGTGCAGCTCATCCTCACAATTCTCGCTGCCGCTCTCGCGCTCTGGCTTGCCACAGGCACGGGTTTTGGCAAGGGCCTTGACCGCGCGGTGCGCCGCTGGGACGGGGCAAATCCGGTCTCCCGCACGGCAGATGCTGCCTGGATCATCGCAGCTGCTCTCTTTCTCCTGCTCCCTCTTGCCGCGATCGTGGTCTCCGGCCTTCCAAACGTCCTGTCCCTGCCCAGCACCGTCTGGTCTGCCGCGCTGACGTCGCTCCTCGTCGCTGCGCTAAGCACCTGTCTTCTTCTGCTCCTTGCCCTTCCCATGGCCTTTGCCATCGCGCGCGGGGGCCGCGGAATCGTGGAACTGGCCGGTCTTCTGGGCCTAGCCGCCTCTCCGCTCGTCATCGGCACGGGGCTATTCATCATGATCCGCCCCATCGCAGACCCGTTTGCCTTGGCCCTGCCAGTCACTGCCCTCGTCAACGCCATCACCGCCTTGCCCTTCGCCCTGCGCGTTCTGGTGCCGACTGCCCGCGACGTGGTGGAACGCTACGGAAAGCTGGGCGTTTCGCTCAACATGGCCGGCCTGCCGTTTCTGCGCTTCGTCCTTCTGCCGCGCATGCGCCCTCAGATTGGCTTTGCCGTGGGTCTCGCCATGGCGCTCTCAATGGGCGATCTGGGTGTGATCACGCTCTTTGCGGACCCTGACATCGCCACGCTGCCCCTGCAGATCTACCGTCTCATGGGCGCTTATCGCCTGGATGACGCCGCCTCTGCGTCGCTTCTGTTGCTGGTTTTGTCCATCGGCGTGTTCTGGGTTCTGGATCGGGGAGGGCGCCGTCATGCTGAAGCTTGAACACGTCGAGATCCGGAAGGGCGATTTTCACCTGAAAAGCCATTTTGACCTTCAACAGGGTCACATTTACGCCGTTCTTGGCCCCTCTGGCGGTGGCAAATCCACGCTTCTGGAGGCGATTGCCGGGTTTGACCCTGTGAGCGCCGGGCAGATCGCTTGGCACGACAGATCCATAACGACCTTGCCCCCCGGCGACCGCCCGATTGCGATGTTGTTCCAGGATGGCAATCTTTTCCCGCATCTGACCGCCGCACAGAATGTGGGCCTCGGCCTCCACCCCAATCTTCGACTGACCAAGCAGGATCAGAGCGAAATCGTGAAAGCCCTGAGCGAGGTCGGGTTGGATGGTCTTGCCGACCGTAAACCCGCCGCGCTTTCGGGCGGCCAACAAGCCCGCGTGGCGCTCGCCCGCTTGACGGTGCAGCGCCGGGATCTGATTTTGCTTGATGAACCCTTCGCGGCCCTCGGCCCTGCGCTCAAGGCAGAGATGCTGGCCCTCGTCGCCGATCTTGCTCGTGCGCGTCACGCGACCGTGCTGATGGTCACGCACGAGCCCGAAGACGCACGACACATTGCTGATCAGGTCATTCTGGTGGCTGAGGGGCAGGCGCATCCGCCGGTGAAAACACAGCAGATTTTTGACAACCCGCCCCCCCAACTTAGAGACTATTTAGGCTAAAAATAGCAATTCAGGACGCTTTGACGCGAGACTCCTTGAGCATCAGAACCGCTTTTGCGGCCTCTCGCCCTTTGTCGACGAAATGCGCGCGGAAGATCGCATCGTGATGCGTGGTTTCCTGATACTGGTGCGGCGTCAGCGACACCGAAAGCACGGGCACACCGCTGTCGAGACCTGCGCGCATCAGGCCATCAATCACGGCCTGGGCCACGAAATCATGACGGTAAATGCCGCCATCAACGACAAAGGCCGCCGTGATCACGGCGTCATACCGCCCGGTCATCGCCAGATCGCGGGCCATCAAGGGCATTTCGAACGCGCCGGGCACGTCGAACACCTCGACTTGCTCGGCCGGGATGATATCGCAAAATCCTTCCAAAGCGCGGGTCACGATTTCAGCGTGCCAGTTGGCTTTGACAAAGGCGTATCGGGTGTGTGTCATGGTCTGTCCTTTCCTCTATCGACACGGTCACCCAAGGCGCAGCACGACAGGGAAGGCCGGGCGCATCTGTGCCCCCTGACCACCTGACGTTCTCTTCCATCCGGACTGTCACCGTCGGCCCCGGAATTGCACCGGGTCTGCTGTCCCAAGGGGTGTTCCCACCCCGAGGCGCTCGCGGGCTTCAGGCCCTGGAAAACTCCATGTCCTGTCACCGCCGGTGGGGAATTTCACCCCGCCCTGAGAACGATGTCGATTTAGCGCCTGATCCTGACGCAGTACAAGCTTGATTTCGCGTGGATGTGGCGCGAACGTCAGGTCAAACAGGAGAGCATGCATGAGACTTGAGGGAAAAACTGTCGTCGCCACGGCAGCAGGGGCCGGGATCGGACGCGCGTCTGCCATCGCCATGGCCCGCGAAGGTGCAACGGTCTACGCCACCGACATTGATGAGGCCGCCCTGGAGAGCCTGAATGCGCTGTCCGACAATCTCATCTGCTCCAAGCTGGATGTGACCAATCCAGAGGGGATTGCCGCTCTCGCTGAAACAGTCCCTAGGCCCGATGTCCTTTTCAATTGCGCCGGATTTGTCCATGCCGGAACCATTTTTGAGGCAGATGACGCGGCTTGGGACAAGACGTTTGCCATCAATGTCCGCGGCACCGCCCGCATGATTGAGGCCTTCCTGCCCGGCATGATCGAAAATGGCGGTGGGTCGATCATCAACATGGCCTCGGTCGTGTCCTCTATCACTGGAGCGGCCAACCGCTGCATCTATGGTGCGAGCAAGGGCGCGGTTCTGGGCCTGACCAAGTCGATCGCAGCTGAATACGTGCGCGAAAAGATCCGCTGCAATGCCGTGTGTCCCGGCACGGTGATGACCCCGTCTCTCAAGGCGCGTCTTGAGGCGGGAGGGAACTTTGAGGAGGCCTATGAGGCGATCCTTGATCGCCAGCCTACACGAGAGATGGCCGTGCCAGAGGACATCGCGCCAATTGTTGTGTACCTGGCATCGGACGAGTCAAAAATCGCGACGGGGCAGTTTTTTGTCGTCGATGGCGGATGGACGATCTGATGGAGCGGATCGGGTTCATTGGTCTGGGCGCTATGGGTCATGGCATAGCCGCCAATGTCCTTGCCAAGCACGGTCAGCTGACAATCCTGGGCAATCGTGATCGCACACCTGTGGAGGACCTTGTGTCCAAGGGTGCTGAGGAGGCCCAGGATGCGGCTGACCTCGCGGACAAAAGCGACGCGGTCCTACTGTGCCTGCCAAATTCCAACGTGGTGGAGCGTGTGATCGGGAATATGGGTGATGCTCTCAGCCCTGGAAAGACCCTCATCGACACAGGCACATCATCGCAAAAATCGACCCTATTATTGGCTGAAACGCTCGAATCCCGTGGCGTTCGCTTTGCCGAGGCGCCCCTGACCGGCGGCAAAACTCAGGCGGAGGAAGGCGTGCTTGGCGCGCTTGTGGGGGCCGAAGACAATGTATTTGGCCGCATTGAGCCTATTCTCAATATGTTTTGCGCCTCCGTGCAACATTTCGGCCCTGTGGGCAGCGGCGCGGCCGCGAAGTTTGTGAACAACTACATGGTTATGGGGATCGCGGCCGTAGTGTGTGAGGCGTTTCATGTCGCGCGGCTGACGGACAGTGATTGGGGTAAGCTCTATGATGTGGTGATCCGTGGGTCTGCGGATTCTGGCGTGTTTCGCCGCATCATCGGGAACGCAAAGGACGGTGATTATGAGGGATACGTGTTCTCGATAGAAAACGCGCTTAAAGACATGGGATACATAACCGAGATGAATACCTCGCTTGGGCGCAACACGGCTCTAAACAAGGCAATTCACGACTTTTTCAGCGCCGCAGCGGACGCTGGACATGGGGATAAGCTTCTGAGTGAGTTACTGCGGCCAGAGCTGAGTTCAAAGCTCTTTAACGCCAAAAAGTAACGCCGGGGCGCGTGTGCAAGTTCGCGGGCAAACGACGATTTGAGTTGATTGAACGAACAAGCAAGTCAGGTACTGCTAGGCTGTTTGGGGTTCCTGAAAAACCTGATCTGCCTGTTCATCCAACCACTGCTACGCACGCGCGCCCCGGACGCCGTCAGCCTTCTGACGACGTATCAGGCAACATGCCGGTATCGATCGCGGTGGCCAATTCTGCGGCGTCCAGCACGCCATTGGCATCTGCGTCAATCTCGGCGAACACCGAGACGCCCGCTTCGGGCATTGCGCTGTTGAACTCGCTCATGGTGACGGCGCCGTCACCATTGGCGTCCAGCGCTGTTTCTCCGGCCATGAGGGCCGTTGGCACCAAAAGGACGGTTGCGAGACCTGTGACTTTCAGAATGGTCATCATGTTTTTCTCCTGTTCTCCTAAAGAGTGATGGAGGAAGCGCGTTCCTCAGCGTGCAACATGGGAATTCAAAACGCAGGTGTCTCTAATTTGGGCGCTCCGCGGAACTTCTCTGCAGGAAGAGGCCGAAACCGCAGGCCCGTCTCCGCAAGAGATTGCCGGTCCAAATGTTTGAACGGCCTACCGGCGAAATGCTGCGAAGCGTTGCTGCGGGCATAGGCGGGAAATGGGCAATCGGCTTGGGTCAGTTGGCACGGCGAAACACCGCGCACGGGTCAAGTGAGCCCAGGATTCGGTGCGATCCGACCTGTGACAAGTCCACGCCGGTTCAGAATCGGAGGGGTGCGAAACTGCTTTGCGGTTGGATGGTTCGGGTCAAGAACGCCCAGCTTCACCAATAAAGACGCGATCACGCATTCAGAGGCGCGTGTTGCGCCATCAGTGATCTTGAGCGCGATCCCAAGGCCACGTTCGGGCAGGATGGCGATGTAGTAGCCCTCCGCCCCGGTCTTGATCGCCGCAGGCTCGCTACAGGCACGCATAAGGCCGGTACAGGCACGACCTTGGCCCGCCACATGCTCTGGGTGCTCAATCATGGCTCGCCAAATCCGCTGCATGGACCGTCCTCGCAGGTCATCACCGGCGCTGGCAAACCGCGCCATAGCCCAGGCCATCGCCTTGAGTCGCGTGGCATAGTTCGGGGCTGAGCAGCCATCGATGCCAAAGCCGGGACTGTCCTCTCCCGTGACCTCTTCAAAGGCTGTTTTGCAGGCGATCTGCACCGGGTGATCCGGATCAACGTATTCCAGGCCTGCACGCAGATGCTTGGCCAGATGAAGGAAACCCGCGTGTTTGCCCGAGCACGTGTTGTGCATCTGACAGGGCATTTTGTGAGCGCGTATCAGGCCGTGATGGGCCTCTTCATCATACGGCACTTGTGGCCCGCAGCGCAGGTCATCATCGCCAAGCCCCAGATCATTCAGCCAATCGCGTACCGCAACGGTATGCAGAGCTGCGCCTTCATGAGACGCGCATGCCAGCGCCAAGTGCTCGCTTCGAAGTCCGGCGAGATCAGCGGCACCGCTTTCCAATAGCGGCAGCGCCTGGATCATTTTGGCGGCGCTGCGCGGGTAAACGACGAGGTCAGGGTCGCCCCACGCTTCCACGATCTGGCCGGTCGCGTCGCAAATCACGGCATGGCCCATGTGCTGGCTTTCGACCATGTGACCGCGCCAGACATCCACCAAAGGCACCCCTGCGACCATTATCCCCCCTGTAGTGAACAAGAAATTTGCACATATACCCGTTCACCTTGGCCTTGTTTCAGGCTACTGTTACAAAGTCGAGGAAATTTGCCGACCCGCCAAAAAAGCAAAAGAAATGGCGGCTGCACATATTGAGGTAATGAACAGCGTGGAGGCTGTAACATGGGTTCACCGATGACGGATAAGAGGGTTTTGGCGCTGTCCGGTATGATGGCCGCGGGGGCACTGACCCTGGCAAGCACGGCAGCAGCTCAGGACGAAAGCACAAATCAGGTCGCAACAAAGACGGCTTGGAGTGTTTTTGAAGATCAAGATCCCCGCGAATGCTGGGCCGTTTCTGCACCGACGGAGACTGTGAACACCAAGGACGGGCGCGTCGTGGCCGTGCGACGAGGTGATATTTTGCTGATGACATTCTATCGTCCGGATCAGAATGTATCTGGTCAGATCACTTTTACCGGCGGATATCCGTTTGCTGGTGGGTCAACGGTGACTTTGGATGTTGGTGGCACGAACTTTGAGCTGTTCACCGAAGGCGAATGGGCATGGCCGGCCAGCACCGCTGATGATGCCAAGATCATCACGGCGATGAAGCGCGGGTCCGATGCGGTCCTCACGGCGCAATCCTCACGCGGCACGACCACAAAAGATACATTCTCGTTGCTGGGTTACACGGCCGCGGTGGATGAGGCGGCCAAGCGCTGCGAGTGAATATGCCCAAAGCTGCGCCGGAGATTTTATGCCTCCGGCGGGGGTATTTTAGAAAAAGAAAGAAACCTTAGGCGGTCATCGTGGGGCGGCGGCGCGCCTAAGCCTGTCATTGATGGCGAGCCCCAGGCCCGTGTCCGGGATTGGAGCCACAGCGATGGATGCGCCTTTGGCGTCGAGAGTGTGAAGG
>CAKZYL010000336.1 GCA_937884705.1 uncultured Roseovarius sp.
CCATGGATGCCCTTGAAATACGGATCGTTGAAATACTCGATGCGCTTAGCACGGATGGGCATCTGCGCGTCGATCACCATAACGATTTCTTCAAGTGGCAAGCGCCTGGCTTCGTCCTCCGGAAGCAATGAAACTTCCTCCGTCCTCACCGACTGGCTGCGACCTTCGAACGGGTTCTTGCCGATCGCGCGCGACCGCGTGACCACCTTCTTTGTCGTCTTACCAACCGCCTTGCTCAATTCCTCGACAGTCTTCTCGTCTGATGGCGTGAGGTAGAGCTTCACCCCGGCATTACCCTGCAAAGCGCGCCGCGTGTTCTCTCCATAAATCTCATCAAGCGCCGGGATCGTCTGGGTGACGATGGCAAGGTGCCCGCGATAAGAACGCAGCGTCTCGATGCTCTTTGTCACGATGGGCATTTTCCCAAGGCGGTTGAACTCATCGAGCATAATCATGACGGGCCACGGCTCGTCCGGACCTGGATCTTTGTCCTGCATCGACGCAAGAAGATCAGAAAAAAACAGGCGGATCAGGGGGGCCATCGGCTCCACCATGAGCGGCTGCACGATCAAGTAAACGCTGAACGGCTCTTTTCGGATGTTCCGAAAATCGAAGTCTGACACCTGCGTCGCTGCGTCGATGGCCGGGTTCTGCCATTGGTCAAAACCCGAAGTCATCAAGAGCGCCACATAGGCTGTCAACGTGACGATGTTCGTCGATGCAAGACGCGTGAAGATCAGTTTTGCTGCTTCGTTCTGAACCTCGACGCCGCGGGCCATGTATTCCTTTTGCTTGTTCCCACCAGACGCGGCGATGCGATAGATCTCGCCAAGTGTCGGCTTCTTGCGCTGGAATGCCAAAAGACCGGCGGCGACGAGCAAGTCGATGCCGCCTTTCAGGAGGCCCTGAACGCGCTCGTTCTCGTTCTGCAGGAAGAGCGATGCCAGTAGCTGCAACTCCATCTGTTGCTGTGCCGGGTCCTTCAGCTCCGAGATACGCAATAGCGGGTTATAGCGATGCGTTCTGCGGTCCTCGAAATCGGTCGGCGCAAAGCGGAAAACCTTGTCGCCTTGCTTGCGCCGGTGCCGCGCCGTAGCCTCGAAACACTCGCCCTTCACATCAAGAACAACGGCCGAGCCCTCCCATGTGAGAAGGTTCGGGATCACGAAACCGGTGGTCTTACCACGGCCCGTGGGCGCGACGATGAGTGCGTGCGGAAACTTCTTTGCAACAAGGTATTTGCCCTTGCGCTTTGGCTTCGACATCTTGCCCAGGATAAAGCCAGTGCCAGGCTTGCCGTAGAAACCATTTTTGGAAAGTTCACCGGTTTTCTGCCAATGCGTAAGGCCAAATTTCGTCAACGCCGACCCTGACACTGCAATACTCATCAACAAGCCAGCAATGCCAAACCCGGCCATGATTAGGTTCACAAGGCGGAAGTCGTCAGGCCGATAGTCCCGCAAGTAGAAGTAGTTTTCAGCCAAATAGGAGAAGTCGATGTCCGCTTGAAACCCTAAATCCTTGAAGGTCAGGACAGCAGACGACACGACATAGCCGATGGCGATAGCCACCAGTGTGAGGAGAAAGACGCCAAAGGCGATACGACCCTTACCCATGGACTGGTCCTCCTTCACGCTCGGAGTCGACCAAACGGTCCTTCTGCAACTCGTATTGCTCTTCGGCAATCTCCTGCACAACCTCTCGGTAGGCTTCTGAATTTGCCGTTGCTGCGTCCGATTGCAGATAAGCTTTCGCCGCGTAGAGACGCTCTAGCCGGTCGTCAGACACGTTCTCCAAGGCGTCGCTGTCACCCTCGCGCAACCGCTCAATCTGCTCGTCATCAAGCTCTTTCTCGATCTGCTCGCGATAGCTGAGACGCTCTTCGTCTGTAGCCAGCGACGGCGACACATCGCCAGACCTTTCATGCTCAACCACGCGCCGGATTTCTGGATTGTCGATCTGCTGGACCTGATAGGGTTGCATAGCAAACCTAAATTCTCTGCGCCGTTCTATCTCAAACTCGTCAGCCCGTTCGTCTCGGCTGAAGTACCCATCATCATGGATCGACATGAATTCCCGTGTGTCGTCACGTTGGAGGCCGTCTCGCATCTGACTGCCATACTTATCGGCGGTGTCCCGCAAGATCGCATCGGCCCGCCGCGCTTCTTCGGGACTAAGCTCGTCGTTCTGACGGGCGAGAGAAAGTTGCGTGAACTCCGTCGCCAAAGCCACACGCTGTTGTGTGCTGGCCCCATTTGCTTCTAGCAAATCGCGCTCTCTCACCAGTTGCTCAAACCGATCATCGGTGTAAGCCCGGTCATCGTCATTTGCGCCCTCTCGCACGTTGGTCTCAATCACTGTGACCAGCTCGCGCCGTTCTGCCGCCGAAATACCATCCGCCTCGGACTGACGGATGCCATTGACCAGCCGGTTCGCTTCAAGCGCAGCGTCGCGTGCCGTGGCATTCTCAGCCGCTTCAAGCTCGGCCTCACGCAACTCCTGCTCGTTGTTCAAGCGGAAGCTCGTCTCATAGGTGTCACCCAAGCCTCGGACGACGTGATCCGGCATATCCGGGTAGCGCTCCTTGAAGTCGGACGCGACAGCCTCGGAAATACTCTGGTTGGCGGGCGCGCGGTCAAGGATGACCTCAATCTCACGATCAAGCCGATCCGCCAACTCCTGATCCGTGATCCGGCCCCTGCCCTCTTCGTCAGTACGATAGACGGCCCCTGGGTCAGACAAAATTTCTGGCCGCGTTGCCAGATATTCCCGCTGCTCAGCCTCAACTCGGTCAAACGCGCGGCTTTCAATCTCAACAGCACGGGCCTCAAGCTGCGCTTCGTTGACCCCCTGCCCTCTCAATTCCTGGCGCACAGCCCGCATTGTATCGTCCAGACGCTCCTGATCAAAATGGAAGCGGATTTCGCGCGCTTCTTCGATCACGCCGTCGTCGCGCAACACCTCGGCCCGTTCAAGCGCCGTACCCAACTCTACATGCACTTCGTTCAAGCGCTCTCGCGCAACCTCAAGATCGTCCTTGCGCTCCAGGTTCAGACCCATTGCCTCGGCAACTTTTGCAAGATCGTCGGCAACCCATTGACGCTCCAGCGCGGCGTTTGGAGCGCCGGTCT
>CAKZYL010000337.1 GCA_937884705.1 uncultured Roseovarius sp.
GGGGCGGACTACCTTGCGGGGATCTGCCCGCGTATGGCGCATGCTCGGGAATTGACCGGCCCGTTGCCGCTCAGGCGCAAGCCCGAAGGCTTTGCACAACTTTTAAGCGCCATTGTCAGCCAACAAGTGTCGACAGCCTCTGCCGCTGCCATCTGGGCGCGGATGGAGGCGGCAAATTTGACGGATCCAGCCCAAATCCTGGCCGCAAGTGATGATGATTTGCGCGCAGTTGGGCTCAGCCGTCAAAAGATGCGCTATTCGCGAGCCTTGGCTGATAAAGATATTGATTACAGTGCTTTAAAAGACGCATCTGATACAGATATCATTACGACCCTGATCGATGTGCCCGGCATTGGGACTTGGACAGCGGAGATTTATGCGATGTTCTCGTTGGGGCGGGCAGATGTCTTTGCCCATGGCGATCTGGCGCTGCAAGAGGCGGCGAAGACCCTCTACGATTTGGGCGATCGCCCCAAAGAACGCGAGATGCGCGAGATCGCCGAAGCCTGGTCGCCCTGGAGATCGGTTGCGGCGCGCATCCTATGGGCCTACTACCGGGTGGATAAACAGCGGGAAGGGATCCGATGACACGTGTTCTGCAAGCTGGCCGCAAGGGCCCGCACTCGGGCGAAACTCGGTCGATCGTGGTCTTTCTGCATGGGTATGGCGCGAATGGGGCGGACCTGCTGGGGATCGCCGACGTGCTGATGGAGCATTTGCCAGATACGCTTTTTGTGGCGCCTGATGCGCCTGAGAGCATTCCGATGATGCCGACGGGGCTGCAATGGTTCCCGATCCCCTGGATCGACGGATCCTCTGAGGAGGAGTCGGAACGCGGTCTCATGGCCGCTGCCGATGATCTCAATGCTTTTCTTGATGCGTTGATGGTGGATGAAGATGTCCTGCCCGAACAGGTGGTGCTCTTTGGGTTTTCGCAAGGCACGATGATGGCGCTGCATGTGGCACCCCGCCGGGAAGATCCCATCGCCGGCATCGTGGCGTTTTCGGGCAGGCTGCTCTCTCCTGAGCTCTTGAAAGACGAGGCGGTGAGCCGCCCGCCGATTTTGCTGGTGCATGGCGATGCCGATGACGTTGTGCCTCCCAAATCTTTGCCAGAGGCGGCCGAGGCGTTGCAGGCTGCCGGTTGGCAAGACGTTTATGCCCACATCATGAAAGGCACCGCGCATGGGATTGCGCCTGATGGTCTTTCGGTCGCGCTTGCCTTTATGCGAGATAAACTAAGCCTTTAGGGTCGCGAATTGGGTTTCACGCGACGCTTGGTCCGGCATTGTCACGCGGGCGATTCCTGAGTATCCCCAGTGCAGCGGGTGAGGGACCTCAAAGGGCGAGCAATGGGCCAGGCGTTCAAATGGCTATTTCGCATTGCGAGCGGCATGGTCTTTGTGACTGTGCTGATCGTTGTGGTGCTGTATTTCCTGCTGGCCCGATCCTTGCCGATCTACGACAAAGAAATGGCGGTCAACGGTATCTCTGCGCCGGTGGAGATTGTGCGCGACAATGCAAACGTGCCCCACGTTTTTGGCAAAACAGACGCCGACACATTCTTCGGGCTTGGGTATGTGCATGCGCAGGATCGTCTGTGGCAGATGGTCATGCTGCGCCGCACCGCGCAGGGCCGCTTGTCTGAGATCTTTGGCACGCGAACCGTTGAAATTGATAAGCTCATGCGGCGGCTTGATCTTTATCGCCATGCACGAGATTCCGTCGATGTGCAGGATGCAAGAACCCGGGCGGCGCTCAAGGCCTATGCCGCCGGCGTGAATGCACGCCTGTCCGAGATAAATGAAGAGGCGCGTGGCAAGGGCGCGCCGGAGATGTTCATTTTCAATCCAGCGCTCTCCCCGTGGCAGCCCGCAGATTCCATCGCGATTGTGAAGCTTCTGTCGGTGCAGCTTTCCGGGCATCTACAGGAGGAGGTGCTGCATGCGCGCACCTCGGTCCTCGTCAATGATGAACGTCTACGCGATATCATGCCGCTTGCACCCGGCGAGGCTATTACAGATCTGCCGGACTATGCCGAGCTCTTTCCCGGTGTGGCCGTGCGAAACTTTGCGTCAAATGAGGCGGCTCACCCGTTGTCGCCAATTGCCAGACGCGGCTTTGCAGGGGCCTCAAACGTGTTTGCTGCCGCGCCGAAGCGGTCGGCAACAGGTGGCACGCTTTTGGCCAACGATCCGCATCTGGAGTTCACGGCGCCCGGGATCTGGTACCTCGCGCGCATCGAATTGGCGACGGGCGGTGTCATCGGCGGAACGGTTCCGGGCGCGCCTCTCGTCATGGTCGGACGCAGTGCAAAGCTCGGGTGGGGGCTGACATCCTCCTTCATGGATGACCAGGACCTCTACATTGAGCGGCTGAACCCGGAAAACCCGGATCAGTATTTAACAGCGGACGGGTTCAAGGATTTCCGCACGGAAAGCACGATCATCCGGATCGCGGATATGGATCCCATAACTCTGACCCTGCGATGGGCGGAAAACGGACCGGTTTTGCCAGGCACGCATTACAATCTGTCCGAGGTCACGCCGCCTGGGCATGTGGCCTCTCTCGCCTGGACGGCCCTGTCGGGCAACGACACGACTATGACCGCCGCCATGGCGCTGATGCGGGCGCAATCCGTGGCCGAAGGGCTGCGCGCGGGTCGGTTCTTCGTGGCACCCACTCAGAACTTAATGCTGGTGGATGAAACCTCGGTGGCGATGAAAACCATTGGCGCGATGCCCGCGCGTCACCCCGATCACGAAACCAAGGGCCGCATGCCCAGCCGTGGATGGATTGCCGAAAACAAATGGTCGGCGATGATCCCATATTCTCAAAACCCGGAGTTTATCTCGCCCGAGGGCGGTATTCTTGGCAACATGAATAACAAGATGGTTGATCGGGAATTTCCAAATCATGTCAGCTATCTATGGGGCGACACTCAACGTATCAAACGGTGGGAGCGGTTGATGCAGATCCGTCGTGTTCACACCCGTGACAGCTTTATTGAAGCACAGCTGGACACGGTGAGCTTTACCGCGCGATCTCTTCTCCCCCTCATCGGCGCGGATCTATGGTTCACAGAAGAAGCGGCGCCGGAGGGCACGCCCGAACGGCAACGCCAGCGCGCGCTTGATTTGTTGTCGCGTTGGAACGGCGAGATGAACGAACACCTGCCTGAACCGCTCATCTACGCGGCGTGGTTGCGGGCGTTGATGGATCGCCTGATCCGTGACGAGCTGGGCCCCTTAGCCGATGAGTTTACCCATCCTGATCCTGTGTTTATTGAACGCGTGTTCCGTGACATTGAGGGCGCCGCGATTTGGTGCGACATCCGGCAATCCACGGATCAGGAAACCTGCGTCGACATTGCCCGCCTGGCGCTCGACGATGCGCTGGTGTGGATCGGGGACAATTACGGCACGGCACTTGAAAGCCTCCGCTGGGGCGATCTGCATCAGACAACACATGATCATCCCGTCCTCGGTCAGGTGCCGCTCTTGCGGTATTTCGTAAACATTCGGCAATCAACTTCGGGCGGAGACAACACGCTCTTGCGCGGGTTGACCAGTGGCGAAGGCGACAACCCCTTTGAGAACGT
>CAKZYL010000338.1 GCA_937884705.1 uncultured Roseovarius sp.
GTGGATCAAACTCGGGAACATCACGTGAATCAGTCATGCCAACACTATGGCAGGCAACGACAATTTCGTCTCGGCAATCAGAGGAA
Organism: uncultured Roseovarius sp.; assembly: GCA_937884705.1. Classification (GTDB taxonomy): domain Bacteria; phylum Pseudomonadota; class Alphaproteobacteria; order Rhodobacterales; family Rhodobacteraceae; genus Roseovarius. Next base: position 87 of record CAKZYL010000338.1, read on the forward strand.
ATGGCGATCCCGGAAGGACTCGAACCCTCAGCCTGCTGATTAGAAGTCAGCTGCTCTATCCAGTTGAGCTACGGGACCGCTGAAGGCCGGTGTAGCGCCTGCGGCCAGCAGAGCAAAGGGCAATTATCAGGTGGGCGCAAATGGATCCTCAGGATACGTCACACCTGCCAAGTAGAGCCCCTGAGGCGGGCAGACCGGACCGCAGGCAGCACGGTCACAGGCGTCAAGCGCGGTTTTGACATCTTCCGGCGCCCAAGATCCCGCCCCCACGCGCTCCAGCGTGCCAACGATCGACCGAACCTGATTGTGCAAAAAGGAACGGGCACGCAGATGAAACCAAACCTCCGATCCGCTCTGGCCGGTGACCTCCTCGATCTCGATCGCATCCAGCGTCTTTACCGGGCTTTTTGCCTGGCACATCGTGGATCGGAACGTGGTGAAATCATGCCTCCCAATCAGATGCTGAGCCCCTTCGCGCATAGCCGCGACAGTCAAAGGCTGCGCCAGCTGCCACACCTGACCCGCGTCATGGGTGGCCGGCGCGCGCCGCGTCAGAATGCGGAACAGATAGCGCCGCTCAATGGCTGAAAATCGCGCGTGCCAATCCGCCTCCTCCACCCTGGCGCAATCCACAATCGCCACGGGGTTGGGCTTGAGGTGATGGTTCAATGCCTCCGAGAGCCGAAACGGATCCCACTCGCGGGACATGTCGCAATGGGCCACCTGCCCTAAGGCGTGCACGCCTGCATCGGTCCGTCCCGCGGCGGCGATCGTGTGCTCGCGTGGCTCCAGCTTGGCCAACGCGGCCTCAATCGCGGCCTGCACGGACGCGTGCTCCTTTTGCCGTTGCCATCCGGCAAACGGCCCCCCGTGATATTCGATTTTGAGTGCATAGCGTGGCATGGCAGCGCTGATAGCGGCGCAAACCCGGCGTCACAAGTCTGGCAAGAGCGCGCCTCGATGGCTATCTACGCTTGGACAGAGACGAAAGACGTAAAGATTTGGTCATTTCAGACATTGCAGACGGGCTGACACGCGGTGTGGAAGGCGTCGGCGCCCGGATCAGCGGCGCACTTTTTGAACCCGTGATCCGGTTGGGCGTGACGGGGCTGTCACGCGCCGGCAAAACAGTGTTCATCACATCGCTCGTCGCCAATCTTATGGACCGGGGGCGGATGCCCGGGCTGCTGGCCGCGCGGGACGGGCGCGTGGATGCCGCATTTTTGCAGCCGCAGCCCAACGACACATTGCCTCGGTTTGAGTATGAAACGCATCTGGGCGCGTTGACCGGGCCAGAGCCCCATTGGCCCGAGAGCACGCGGTCTGTCTCAGAGCTGCGCCTGTCACTGCGCGTCCGGCCATCGGGTTTGCTGAGCGGTCTGTCTGGTCCGCGCACGGTGCATCTGGACATTGTGGACTATCCAGGGGAATGGCTTTTGGATCTCGGACTGCTTGAGAAAAGCTATGCGTCTTGGAGCGAGGAAACGCTCAGACGCCTGGAGACCAGGCCTATCGGCACGGATTACATGACCATTCTCGGCGCAACAGACCTTACAGCGCCACTGGACGAGCCTGTTGCGCAAAATCTGGCGCGGACGTTCACGCAATATCTGCATGCCGCGCGCATCAAAGGGTTTTCAGATTGCACGCCGGGCCGGTTCCTCTTGCCCGGTGACCTTGAGGGGTCTCCCGTCCTGACTTTTGCGCCCTTGCCGAGCCAGGGGGCCTCGCCACGCAAATCGCTGGTCAAAGAAATGGAGCGACGATTTGAGGCCTACAAAGCGCGCGTGGTGCGGCCCTTTTTTCGCGATCACTTCGCGCGGATAGATCGGCAGATCGTTCTTGTTGATGTCCTGGGGGCCATTCACCGTGGCCCCGCAGCAGTGGAGGACTTGCGTCGCGCCATGGGGGACATCTTTGAGGCGTTTCGTCCTGGGCAAAACACGTTTCTTAGCCGGCTTTTGCGCGGTCGACGCGTGGATCGGATCCTCTTTGCCGCCACCAAAGCCGATCATCTGCATCACAACCAGCATGGCCGGTTGAGCGATATCATGAGCACGCTTTTGACAGACGCGCGTCGTCGTGCAGACTTCGCAGGAGCGCAGACCCAAGCCCTGACTTTGGCCGCTCTGCGCGCCACCACCGAAGAGGTGCGCACGCACAAAGGCGAGACGCTCGATTGCGTGCGCGGCGTGCTTCTTGATAAAGCCGGTGGGCGCGGCAAGACAGCGGCCTTTTACCCAGGCGAGCTGCCCGAAGATCCGATCCGCCTGTTGCAACCCGCTACCAGCGGCGCACCAGCCTGGCTTGATGGGGAGTATCAATCCATGCGCTTTGCGCCATCTGTGCTGTCGCTCAAACCCGGAGAAGGTCCACCCCATATCCGGCTGGACAGGGCCGCTCAGTTTCTGATCGGAGACCGCTTATGAGCAAAGGACCCGTCCTCATTGAAATAGACGAAAGCGACAGCCTTCCCCGGCCTGATAGAGCCCCGCCTGTGCCCGATGAGGCGCTGCCGGAGGTGGCAGAGGGCCAAGCCATGCAACAGGTGACGGGGCTTTTGTCTCGGAAACCATCAAGGCTTTTGCGCCTCTTCTGGGGAGTGGCGTTTGTCTTGGCCACCACGTTGCTGTCCATTGCGGCCTGGGATTATGCAATGGCCCTGATCCTGCGGTTGCCGATGCTGGGATACGGTGTCACCGGATTGGGCGCTCTGCTGATTTTTTTGCTCCTCATCATGGCGTTGCGAGAGCTGTCGATGATCGCCCGGCTCAAACGCCTCGATGCACTACAGACGAAGGCCACGGAAGCGCTTGAAAATCAGGATCTTAGCGCCGCTCGGCATGTCGTAACAGGATTGAAACGTCTCTATGGCGGCCGGGCAGATATGCGGTGGGGGCAGGATCGGCTTTCAGATCAGGAAACCGACCAATTCGATGCCGATGCGCTGCTGGCTTTGGCAGAGCAAGAGCTGCTCGCCCCGCTTGACAAGGCTGCCGCCGCAGAAATCGAAGCGGCCGCCCGGCAGGTGGCCACCATCACTGCGCTTGTGCCGTTGGCCCTTGCTGACGTGATTGGGGCTCTGACCGCCAATCTGCGGATGATCCGCCGCATCGCGGTGATCTATGGCGGGCGGTCTGGCGTGTTAGGCAATTGGCGTTTGGCCCGCGCTGTGATGGCGCATCTGATCGCAACGGGCGCAGTGGCCGTCGGAGATGATCTTTTGGGATCGGTTGCCGGGGGTGGGCTCTTGTCGAAGGTCTCACGCAGGTTTGGTGAGGGTGTGGTGAACGGCGCTTTGACGGCGCGTGTCGGCGTGGCAGCGATAGAAGTCTGCCGACCAATGCCGTTCGTGTCGGTCAAAAGACCCTCTGTCACCGGATTGGTGCGGCGCGCGCTGACGGGCCTCTTTGGACCGCTCAAAGGATAACAACCCTAGCACATCAAAGGCGCGCTTGGCGCAAGGCTCTTGGAGTGGCCCCATAATTGCGACGGATCGCGCGTGTCAAAGCCGCCGGGCTATCGTAGCCGCAGCGCAAGGAAATCTCGGCCACCGAGAGCTGCGTGTCTTCGATTAACTTGCGCGCCGCAGACAAACGCAAATGACGATAAACCGCTCCAGGTGGCGCCCCCAACCTGCGCCGAAAATGCCGGTCCAAGGTGCGAGGTTGGCAGGAAAGCTGTCTTGCCAGATGTGTTAGCGGCAAGGGTCGCTCCACATGATCGCGCATCAAGCCCAGAGCCTGACGCACCAGAGGGTCCGCAATTTGATCAGAGGGCCCAACCGGAGGGTCACCCTGCAAAAACAGCCCCTCCACATCCATCCGCGCAGCAAGACCGAGATGATCGGCAATAAGGTCAAGCGTCAGATTCAGGGCGGACATGGCCCCGGCACAAGTCATGATCGGCCCATCGCGCATCACATGGGCACGGCTGGTTTCCACATTGAGAAACCGTTCTGTGAACGCATCCAGCAGGTCCCAGTGCACCGTGGAACGCCGCCCATCGAGCAGCCCGGCAGACGCCAGCAGCCACGGCCCGGCATCAAACCCCACTGTCACATCGCAGCGTCGCGCCATCTGGCGGAGAAGACGACGGTTTGCGGGCGTATCGTGGCCGTCATGGGCATAGCTTGCCATCACAAAAAGATAATCCAGCGATTTGACGTCACCTACGGGCGCACTGGCCACGATATCGATGCCACTTGAAGACTGCACGGTTTGACCATCGGGGCTGACGATCTGCCAATCAAACACCGTCCGTGCGCCGAGGGTATTGGCAGCGCGCAGGGGTTCGATACAGTTGGCCAGGCAAAGGTTGGAAAACCGATCGAAAAGCAAGATCGCAATGCGCACCGGACGCGCTGGGTGTTTTGTCCATTCTGGCATGATTTTTGACACTTACGGCAAATTTTAGAATCGCGCCAGAGCGGTAAAGTCTCGCAACGCAAAGCTTTGGGGAGGATGCCATGCCGCTCACCATGAACCGTGAGGTCTTTATCACCTGTGCCGTGACAGGGGGCGGGGCCACGCAAGATCGCAGCCCACATGTGCCGCGCAGCCCCAAAGACATCGCCGATAGCGCGATTGCCGCGGCCAAAGCCGGTGCCGCCGTGGTCCACTGTCACGTGCGCGATCCGGAAACGGGCGCCCCAAGCCGCGACCCAAAGATGTTCCGCGAAGTGACCGACCGGATCCGCGATTCTGAAACCGACGTTGTGCTGAACCTGACGGCTGGTATGGGCGGCGATGTCATATTCGGCTCGGCCGAAGCACCCCTACCGTTGTCCAACACAACCGATATGGCGGGCGCGACCGAGCGGGTGGAGCATGTTGCCGAATGCCTGCCCGAGATCTGCACCCTGGATTGCGGGACGATGAACTTTGCCGAGGCTGATTACGTCATGACAAACACGCCCGGCATGCTGACAGCCATGGGTGGCATGATGACAGAGCTTGGCGTGAAGCCAGAGATCGAAGCCTTCGACACAGGCCATCTTTGGTATGCCAAGCAACTTGTAGAAGACGGCGTGTTAGACAGCCCAGCGTTGGTTCAGCTCTGCATGGGCGTGCCATGGGGCGCCCCGGATGACCTCAACACGTTCATGGCGATGGTCAACAACGTGCCAAAGGACTGGACTTTCTCTGCCTTCGGATTGGGGCGCAACCAGATGCCTTACGTGGCGGCGGCGGTCTTGGCAGGGGGTCACGTGCGTGTAGGTCTTGAAGACAACCTGATGCTTGACCGGGGCGTGCTGGCCACCAATGACCAGCTGGTCGCCCGCGCAACAGAGATCATCGAACGCCTCGGCGCCAAGGTGATGGGCCCGCAGCAGGTGCGCGACAAGCTGGGCCTGACAAAACGGGCGCCCGTGGGGTGACACATCGCGTCCTCATCACCGGAGGGGCTTCGGGGATCGGGCGACGCTTCGCGGAGCGTTTTGCCGAGACGGGCGCGCGCATTGCGGTCTGCGACGCTGACGCGCAAGCGGCGGAGGAGCTCTCCGTCGCCCATCCCGAGATCCTGACCCGGACGACAGACGTCACCAACGAGGCGCAAATGCAAGCCTTCCTGGACGAAGTCGAGGCCGCCTGGGGCGGCGTTGACGTGGTCTGCGCAAATGCCGGCACGGGCGGGCCCGCCGGCCGAATCGAGGATATGTCCTACGCGGATTGGCAAGCCTGCGTCGCGGTCAACCTGCATGGCACATTTCTGACCTGCCGTTGGGCCGCGCGGGTGATGCGCGTGCAAGGCTCAGGCCTCATCCTGATCACCGGCTCCACAGCGGGGCTCTTCGGCTATCCGCTTCGCTCCCCCTATGCGACGGCAAAATGGGGGCTTGTTGGCCTTACAAAAACGCTGGCCATGGAACTCGGCCCAGCGGGCGTGCGCGTCAACGCCATCGCACCCGGCGCCGTCGAAGGGGACCGGATGGAACGCGTGCTGGCCAATGAAAGCGCCGCGACGGGTCGTGACATCGAAGAGCTGCGGGCAAACTACGTGGAAAATGTCTCGCTGAAGTCTTGGGTCAGCGCGGATGATCTGGCCGACATGGCGCTTTTCCTCGCCTCGCCGGCCGCATCGAAAATCTCAGGCCAGGTGATGGCCGTGGACGGGCATACAGAGGCGATCGTATGACCGCGCAGTCAAGGAGGGTCTCATGACCAAAACAGCAGCGATCGTTGGCGGCGGCGTGATTGGCGGCGGTTGGGCCGCGCGTCTGAC
>CAKZYL010000339.1 GCA_937884705.1 uncultured Roseovarius sp.
AGACCTTAGCCTTCCAAGCTAATGACGCGGGTTCGATTCCCGCCGCCCGCTCCAGATAAATTCGTGCCAATAATAATCGACACTCTCAGGAAGAAAAGCCGTCTCAAAACTCTGATTTTGAACGCTAAATTGAAGTTTTACCGTATTACTTCCAATCGGGTGACGCGGCGTCTATGCCCCCGACAGCTCCAAATCCACTCAAAATCATCTGCGCGCCTGCGTAGGCACGCGCATCGGTTCAATTCCGCTTTTTTGCGTAATGTGGATCGGCTTTTGCGCGTGGTATTCACGTTTGGAACAAAAGGGCGCAGGCGCCTGCAGCGCCCTGACATACAGGAATTGCAGCAAGCGCGGCATTAACAGGGCTTGACCCGCCAACACGCCCCGTACAAGAAACATCTGCCTAGCGAATGAGAGTGTCCCATGGTCCGAAAGGCCGAAAACGGCGCAGATGATCTGGAAAGAGAAAAGTCAAAGCATGTCGGTGCTTTGCTGGAACTGTGGCCGTTTATGCGCCCCTATAAGGGCTTGATGGTTGCGGCCACGCTCGCCCTGTTGCTGGCGGCGGGCGTTTCTTTGATTTTGCCGCTTACTGTTGGTCTTTTGGTAGATACGTTTCTCGAAGGGGAAACGGAACTGTTGGATCAGTACTTCTTGATTGCCATCGTGTTTGCCGGGCTTTTGGCTCTGGGGACGGGGCTTAGATATGCGCTTGTCTCCCGCATTGGAGAGCGCGTGATCGCGGATATGCGCAAGGCGGTTTTTGCCCGCGTGATGGCGATGGGCCCCTCGTTTTATGAGAACATTCTGACAGGCGAGGTCTTGTCCCGGATCACCACCGACACAACACTTATCTTGTCGGTGATCGGGTCATCGGTCTCTGTGGCGCTGCGCAACGTGCTTTTGTTTCTCGGCGGCCTGGTGCTGATGTTGTATACATCGCCCAAGCTGACAGCCTTGGTTCTGCTCATTGTGCCAATGGTGTTGATCCCGATTTTGGGCATGGGGCGGAAGCTGCGTCGGCTGAGCCTTGAAAACCAGGACTGGATCGCGTTCAGCTCGGGCAAAGCATCAGAGGCTTTGACCAGCGCGCAGACGGTGCAAGCCTTCACCAATGAAGCCAACAGTGAGCGACAGTTCAATGACGTCACCGAAAAGAGCTATCGCTCGGCGCAAAAGCGGATCCTAACGCGGGCGATCCTGACGATGATTGTCATATTCCTAGTGTTCACCGGGGTGGTGGGCGTGGTGTGGATTGGCGCACAGGATGTCCGGGCGGAGGTGATCAGCGTTGGAACGCTGGTGCAGTTCTTGATCTATTCGATCATGGTGGCGGGATCGGTTGCCGCGCTCTCGGAGATCTGGAGCGAGTTGCAACGGGCGGCAGGAGCCACGGAGCGCCTGATCGAGCTATTGCGCGCCGAGGATGATGTGCGCGACCCTGACAACCCCGTTGATCTGCCCAAGCCAGTGCGCGGCGATGTGACATTTGAAAATGTCACCTTCACCTACCCCTCGCGTCCGGACACGCACGCTCTGGACCAGGTCGATCTGTCGATAAAACCGGGCGAATGCATCGCGGTCGTGGGCCCATCCGGCGCGGGCAAGACGACGATCATTCAGATGCTGCTTCGGTTTTACGACCCCGATGCCGGGCGCATTCTGCTCGACGGTGTGGCCGTCAACGAAATCACAAAGACAAACCTGCGCGCAACCATGGCGCTGGTGCCTCAGGAGCCGGTGGTCTTTGCCGACACCGCGATGGAGAATATCCGCTTTGGGCGGCTCGATGCGACAGACACAGAGGTGGAAGCGGCGGCAAAGGCTGCAGCAGCGCATCAGTTTATCTCGGCTTTGCCGGACGGCTACGCCACTCAGCTGGGTGAACGGGGTGTGATGCTGTCGGGTGGTCAACGGCAGCGCATCGCCATCGCGCGCGCCATTTTGCGCGACGCGCCGGTGTTGCTTTTGGATGAAGCGACCAGTGCGCTTGATGCCGAAAGCGAACGGGCGGTTCAGGACGCCGTCGAAGCGCTGTCAAAAAACCGGACAACCATCATCGTGGCCCATCGTCTGGCCACCGTAAAACGCGCGGACCGGATCATCGTTATGGATCAAGGCCGCATCGTGTCCTATGGCACCCATGCAAGCCTGGTGGAAGAAGACGGACTTTACGCGCGTTTGGCACGTTTGCAGTTTACAGACGGGGCCGCTGCATAGGGCAGGTTTCTCCCAAAGGGTCTGATTGACGCACAAATTTCGTAGGCTGCTTTCCCGTGGCGCAAGGCGAATGTTAAAAAGTTTTACATTTGCCCTTGCAAAGCCGGATCGAGCATCCCATCTTGGCAAATGTAAAGAAGATTTACATTTCGACACAAGGGCGCAGGTCATCTTCATCTGCGCCATCGTCACAAGGACAAACCCATGCAAACCGTTGCATCCCCAATCGAAACGTCCGGCTTTTCAGGCTGGCTTCAACGGGCCGAGGCCTGGCTTGACGACAAAGGCAAAGGTGCCTGGATCGCCGCCATGGTTCTTGGTTTCATCTTTTTCTGGCCGTTGGGCCTTGCCCTTTTGGCCTACATGATCTGGAGCAAGAAAATGATCTGTTCATCCGCGCGCCGCAAACATGCACGTAGATCCCACAATCCGATGTCGCGAAGCTCTGGCAATGCTGCGTTTGATGCCTACAAAGCCGACACGCTGCAGCGTCTTGAGCAGGAGCAGGAGAACTTTGAAGCATTTCTGCAGAGGTTGCGCGATGCTCGCGACAAGGTCGAGTTCGACCAGTTCATGGATGAGCGCGCAAAAGCCGCGGCAGCCTCCCCCGATGAGCCGCAAACGCGCGAAACCTAAAGCCGTAAAGACGCGCCTTGATACCCGGCCGGGCCAACCCCATGCCGGGTGTTAAACTGTCTCGGCGATACCTATATCCACCTACGATGACCGATCACACATGGCACCTGCCCGACCCTGTCACCCAACCTGACTTTTACAGTGATGTGCCCTCAAAACGGGCTATCGCTTGGGTGATCGACAGCGTTCTGGTGCTGATCCTGTGCGTTGTGATTCTGCCGTTTACCGCCTTTACCGCGCTGTTCTTCTTCCCGGCATTATGGTGGATGGTCAGCTTTATCTATCGGGTGGCGACAATCGCGCGTAGCTCAGCCACATTGGGCATGCTGGTGATGTCGATTGAGTTTCGGACACATCAGGGCGACAGGTTTGACCTCGCAATGGCGCTTAAGCATACCGCCGGATACAGTTTTTCGCTTCTGTTCATCATTTTTCAACTAATTTCAGTAATCACAATATTGTCCACACAAAGACGCCAAAGCTTGGTCGATCTTGCCTTGGGAACGGTCGCTATCAACCAACGCGCGGGCGGCTGACAGCCGCAACTGCTGTTTGGCCTTGGCGCATGATCGCATCGTTGCTATCGTCAAAAGTGGATCGGTAAAAAAGTATATGCGCCACACGCTTCCTCTCGCGCCGCAATTCTATGTGACGGCTCCCCAACCCTGCCCGTATTTGGCCGGCAGGATGGAGCGTAAGCTGTTTACAGCGCTGCAGGGTGAAAACGCGCAAAAGCTCAATGACAGCCTTTCAAAGCAGGGGTTCCGTCGCAGCCAGAATGTGCTCTACCGCCCTTCCTGCGCCGATTGCGCGGCATGCTTATCCGCGCGGATCAATGTTGACGCGTTCAGGGCCACGCGCAGCCAGCGTCGCACTCTCAATCGCAACGACCATCTGGAGCGGCGCGCGACATCCGCCTGGGCGACAGAAGATCAATACGATCTGTTCCGGCGGTATCTAGAAACGCGACATTCCGATGGCGGAATGGCAGACATGGATGCTTTTGAATTCGCTGCCATGATTGAGGAAACGCCAATCCGCACACGGGTCGTGGAATATGCCGATGGCGAAACAGGTGCTTTGACAGCCGTGTGCCTGACCGATGTCCTCGATGACGGGGTGTCGATGGTCTATTCCTTTTATGATCCCTACATGAAGCGCAATTCCCTGGGCACTTTCGTCATCTTGGATCATATCGATATCGCGATCGAGGCTGGCTTGCCGTATGTGTATTTGGGCTATTGGGTGCCGGGCAGCTCTAAAATGGGCTATAAGGCTGCGTTTTCGGGCTTGGAGATTTACTCGGGCGGCGAATGGCGCGCGATGACGAATGCCGCAGAATACTCGGCCAAACGGCATCCGCTTTGCAATGATCCGATCGCCGAACAGGTGGCGAATATCTCGCTGCCGGACACACGGCCGACACAACCCATCATGGAGTAAACACAGCGCGCCGCATGCGTGCGGGTTTGCTCGAGGGAGACTGAGACGCGGGTGATGGCATGAAGATGGTGGTCTCTTTGACCCTCGCCACAGCACTGGCTTTTGGCACTGCGAAGACAGTCGCGGCCTGCGAATTTCACGGCTATATCCCTGATCCTACACTGGTCGATATCCTACTGGGCACAGAGCACGTTGTGGTTGCCCGCCCGGATCCAGCTGACCCATCCCGCTACACGCCCACTGAGGCCCTGATCGGCCCCTGGGACATCACGATCCCTTTGGCCGTCAGTGATGACATCCGGATGCAGCTAAGCGGTGATGAGGCGGTGTTGCTCGCCCGTGAGGAAGCCTACGGGCCCTGGCTGGAGCTTGCCGTTATAAACGACGAGTTTCGCGCCATTGTGGATCAGGTCATGAAGCGGCAGAGCGATTGGATTTACGGCGAAGACGCGGAACGGTTTCAGATGTTTGCCGGGCTGGTCAACCACCCGAACCCCGACATTCGCGAGCTGGCTTTGAGAGAGCTGGATCGGGCGGATTACATCGTTCTATGGGGGCTCTCCATCCCCAATGTGGAGAGGCTGCGCCAAGAGATCGAGGACGTCGATGACGAGCTGCGTCCCATCCGCATTCTGCTGGCCGGCCTGTCCGGAGATCAAAGCTATGTCGATGCAATTGGAGATGGCCTTTCCCGCGCAGTGGATCTTGATCTGCCCTATCTCGGGGCCTACGCGACTGCCTTGATTGAGCTGCAGGGGCCAAAGGCGGTCAAGGCCATTGTGGACACGCATTTTGTCCCCGCTGCGGAGCCGTCTGACACCTATGAGCGTCTGCTAGAGGCCTTTGCCATCAAGAACCAGACCGCCAAAGGCATGACCCGTCGTGCTATCAGCCAGGGGGTGGGTCAGGTTTTGCAGGCCTCACCGGAGCTTGCCGGTGCGGCTGCGCGTCAGTTTGGCATCCGCAGCGATTGGAGCATTGCCGATCACATCCGCGAGGCAGAGCGCCGTCATCAGCCCTCGCGACCAGATGACGTGCGCGCCGTGGCGCAATATCTGGAGATTGTTGAGGAATTCGCGCCAGAGCGATGAACGCTGCTCTGATGGACCGCCTAACCCAGCACGCTAAAGCTCAAACTTGAAGCTGGTCCAGTATCCGGCGACATAGCGCTGTGATTTTGGGACGGCTTTCAGCTCGGCCAGAGCGGTGATTTTGCCGGTCTGACCACGCTCAGCGGCGATCCAGGCGTGACACTCAGGTGTAGCCGATAACGCGTCGCGCGTGGCAGAGACAAAGCCTTTCTTTTCGGTCCAATGCACAGTGAGATTTGGGCATTCCGGGAAGGGATAGTCGCGCGCGCCGGTGTGACAGAGCAAGATCACATGCCCTGTTACATCGTCAGGCAGGGTTTCCATGATCCGGGCGATCGCGGGATAGGCCGTTTCATCCCCGGCCAGAACGACGGGCCCACCGTCCACCAGACCGCCACCGCCGGGCCCGATGATGGCCAGTCTTGTGCCCGATGAAACATCCCGCGCCCAGTCAGACGCGCGGCCCCCTTCATGTTGAAAGACATCCATGTCTACGATGTCGCCCACCATGCGCCGGGCTGTGTAAACCGGCCGGTGTAGCGCCTTATTGCCCTTGGGCCATTTGGTGGATCCGTTGGGCAGCAGGATCGGATAATCGGGATCGGTGTTCTCAGCTTCCGGCAAGAGAATGCGAAAATGGATCGCGTCGTCGCCCGCAAACGCCTCGGGCTGATCGAGCCGCAGTTTGACCCGCCGAAAATCCGCGCTGAGCTGTTCGGACGCGATCACCTCTGAAAATTGGAGATTGGGTGGGTATTGGCCCTGCTCTGCGGTGTCGGACCAGATGATCTTATCGGCAAACTCCGGCACGGCGCTGGCGATCTGGCCCACCAGCGCATCGCGAATGACGTGAATGTCGTCTGTTTTCGCCGCGCTGATGATCAAACGAAGCCCATCGGGCGCACGGTAGGCCACACCAAACTGACCGAAATTGGTTTCGATCATCAGGGTCTCTGGTCCGTCTTCGACAACCGTAAGCTCGTACTCCTTGGCGCGATGGCGCATGATCGCCTTCATCGATGAAAAGCTGAGCCCGTCTATGTCTGAGTGCACTTTCATAAGGTTCTCTACCGTGATCCTGAGCCGGATGAAACTCGCTCAAGGAAATTCGCGGGCAACCTCGGCCACTTTCGCCGCCCCCAGATCGCGCACATTCGCGTTGATCGCGTCCAATTGGTCCTCCATGTGGCTCGTGCGGCGCATGACCAGGCCGATGGTGCGACGGGGCACATCATCACGAAACCTCGAAATATGCACGCTGGAGGCGCGCGCCTCAACCGGCACGGCGATCTCTGGGATCAGCGTGAGGCCGATACCGGCGCCCACCATCTGCACCAATGTCGAAAGCGAGCTGCCCTCCATCACATCGCGCAGCTTGCGGCCATCAAGCGCGCAGAAAGCCAGAGCCTGATCGCGGAAACAGTGGCCTTCTTCCAAAAGCAGAAGCCGCATCTTTTGAAGGCTGTCGGGGCTGGGCACCGGATCCTGCGCCTCCGTTTCGTGGCGCACCAGGACAAATTCTTCTTCGAACAGCGGCGTTTCGATCAATCGGGGCTCTGAGACAGGTAAGGCAACAAGCGCGGCATCCAGCCGATACTCCAGCAAATCCTCAACCAAAGCGCCCGTGACCGCCTCACGCGGTTGCAGGATCACATCGGGATGCTCACTGGCCAGGGCACGCGCGACCGACGGCAGGAGATAGGGCGCGATGGTGGGAATGACGCCCAGGCGCAGCCGCCCGGTCAACGCTTGTGTTGAGGTGCGCACCAGATCATCCAACTCTTCAACCGCAGCCAAAATATTGCGGGACCGGGTCACGAAATCCTCGCCCAGGGTTGTCAGCCGGACCTGGCGCGACGTCCTCTCGACCAGAGGCGCGCCAACCATCGCCTCAAGTTCCTTGATCTGGATAGACAAGGCCGGCTGGGAGATCGCGCAATCATCCGAGGCCCGGCCGAAATGCAGGTGCTTTGCCAAAGCGTTGAAATACCGCAGATGTTTGAGGGTGAGGCCATTCATAAGAAAAACATATCGTTCTCAGAAGAAAATGCAATTTGAGATTATAGTTAGAATCGATTTAAGGTCAGATCAAACGTACCAATGCCACCGAGAAAGGGAGCTCTCACATGGACGGAAACTCACCCCGCGCACTCACAGGTTGTCCAGTCAATCATGGCGGCAATACTGCGATGAACAAACCTGTCACGAAGTGGTGGCCGAATGCGCTCAATCTCGACATTTTGCACCAGCATGGGGCGCGGACCAACCCGATGGATCGCGGCTTTAGCTATCGCGATGCTGTGAAAACCCTGGATTTTGACGCGCTTCGCGAGGACATGATCGCCCTGATGACCGACAGCCAGGATTGGTGGCCTGCGGATTGGGGTCACTATGGCGGCCTGATGATCCGTCTTGCGTGGCATTCGGCCGGCTCCTACCGCGTGCAAGACGGGCGCGGCGGCGGTGGCGGCGGCAACATCCGCTTTGCGCCCCTGAACTCTTGGCCGGATAACGCAAGCCTTGATAAGGCGCGCCGTCTGCTCTGGCCGATCAAAAAGAAGTACGGCAATGCGCTCTCCTGGGCCGACTTGATCCTCTATTCGGGCACGATCGCCTATGAGACTATGGGCTTGAAAACATTCGGTTTCGCCTTTGGTCGCGAGGATATCTGGGGCCCGGAGCAGGATGTATACTGGGGCTCAGAAAACGAATGGCTGGCGCCGAGCGAAAACCGTTATGGCGACCTGCAGGATGCCTCCACGCTGGAAAACCCGCTTTCTGCGGTGCACATGGGCCTCATCTATGTGAACCCAGAAGGTGTGAACGGTCAGCCCGATCCGGCCCGCACCGCAATGCATGTGCGCGAAACCTTTGCCCGCATGGCGATGAACGATGAAGAGACAGCGGCGCTGACCTGCGGTGGACACACGGTCGGCAAGGCCCATGGACGCGGCGCAGTGGACAACATCGGTGTAGAGCCGGAAGCGGCGGGTATTGAGGCGCAAGGGTTTGGTTGGAGCAATCCAGGCCACAACAGCGAAGCCACCAACGCGTTCACCTCAGGCATTGAAGGTGCATGGTCGAAAGAGCCCACCAAGTGGGACATGGGCTATTTCGAAATGCTCTTCGGGTATGAGTGGGAGCTGGGCAAATCGCCTGCGGGGGCGTGGCAGTGGCAGCCCAAGGACATCAAGCCTGAGGACTGCCCCGTCGATCCGACGGACACGTCAAAGCCGACAATGCCGATGATGACGGATGCCGACATGGCGATGCGTGTCGATCCGGCATACAACGAGATCTGCCAGAAATTCATGGCCGACCCGGAGTATTTCTCCGATACATTCGCGCGTGCTTGGTTCAAACTCTGCCACCGCGACATGGGGCCGAATGCCAATTATGTCGGGCCGTTTTCACCGACAGAGGAGCTTATCTGGCAAGATCCGGTGCCTATGGGATCGGCAGGCTACGATGTAGCCGCTCTAAAGGCCAAAATTGCCGCATCCGAGCTGACACCGTCTGAGATGATCGCCACGGCCTGGGACAGCGCGCGAACGTTCCGCGGGTCGGATAAGCGCGGCGGGGCCAATGGTGCCCGCATTCGCCTTGCGCCGCAGAAAGACTGGGCCGGCAATGAGCCCGAGCGTCTGGCACGGGTTCTGTCGGTTCTGGAGCCGCTGGCGGCTGAGGCCGGTGCGTCTGTCGCCGACACCATCGTGCTGGCGGGCAATGTCGGTCTGGAGGCGGCCATCGCGGCGGCTGGTGCCTCTGTCGGCGTGCCGTTTGTGCCCGGACGCGGTGACGCGACCGATGAGATGACCGATGCCGAGAGCTTTGACGTGCTGGAGCCTGTGGCGGATGGCTTCCGCAACTGGCAGAAGGAAGAGTATGCGGTCTCAGCCGAGGAAATGATGCTCGACAAGGCGCAGCTCATGGGGTTGACGGCGCAAGAGATGGCCGTCCTTCTGGGGGGCATGCGCGTGATGGGCACCAATCATGGCGGCACGGAGCACGGTGTGTTTACAGATCGCGTTGGCGCTCTGACGACGGATTTCTTCGTCAATCTCACCGACATGGCCAACAGCTGGCATCATGTGGACGATGGTCACTACGAAATCCGTGACCGCGCGTCTGGTGACGTGAAGTGGACGGCGACAAGTGCGGATCTGGTCTTTGGGTCCAACTCGGTTCTGCGGTCCTATGCTGAGGTTTATGCGCAAGACGACAATGCGGAGAAATTCGTGTCGGACTTTGTGGCAGCCTGGACCAAAGTGATGATGGCAGACCGCTACGATCTGTTGGACCAACCGGCAGCTGCATAAAGCGCCAAAAACCTCAGATCTGCGCCCTGGTCTTACCCCCGGGGCGCAGTCTTTAAGTCTGGGCGCACGCATTTTTTTAAAAAAATGCCAACCGAATTCTTTCAAAGAATTCGGCACCCTGCCCGATAGGTTGCGGGGTGTCACCGAGTGTGGAACGTCACCGCGCGCACCGACCCAGTGCTCTGACCCATCAAATCGTCTGTGTCCGCAGAGATCGCCAGATAGCGCAGTTTGGACATGTCCGGCACATCACCAAACGCCTGCTGATAGTCCGCGACAATGTTGCGGCGCACGTCGTGCCACTGGCCTTTGCGGCCATCTTGGCCCACCACAATGATCACCCGGCCCCTTTCATAGTAAGGATTGGTCAGCACTGTTTCGGCAGGCTCCGTTGCGCCCCAGACATAGGTCAACAGGTGCCCCACTTTCGGCCGCCCCATCACGGAGGCAAAACTGCTCAGAAGCGAGGCTTTGCCATCCGTGTCAAACCAGACGTGAATGGCCAGTGGCCGATCATCGCGCCCTTTTGTGGCTTGAGACGAAAGCGACGAGTGGGCATCCACCCGCCAGCGCCAACTGACATGAGAGGGTGCGTGGACATTGCGCGGGATTTCAACGTAGCGGAAAGACGCAGAGCTTTCTGAAATGACCTGCAGCGCGTCGCCCCGCAACACAAACTGATTTTCGCGCACGCCTGGGACCTTGAGTGTCTGCCAAGCCGACGCGCTAAGCGACACCGTCCACCCTTCTGATGCCTGCACGCCCTTCGTAGGGAACAGCGTCATCACTAGGGCCAACGCAATCAGCGTGCGATGTGTCATCAACATCCTCCTGATTTCACCAATGGCAAACTAGAATGATCCTTGCGCGTGGCACGACACACAGCTTGTCACGTTGCGGTGAATGGCGCGCTTCCTGGCGGAACGATGCATGCGGACCGGCGATAAAAAATCGTGCAAAACTCTCCTTTTCTGCGCCCAGTTTTAGACATGATTAAAAGGTTAAAGTCGCGTGAATGAACACGTCTGCGCGATAGAGCGCCCCAATAAAACGCCGAGCAAACGCCAAAATGCAGAGGAAACGCAAATTAAAGCTGGAGGGCCGCGCACAGGACGCGACCCATGCGCTCAGCACGGGCGACAAGCTGCTGCACGGCCAATACACCATTCAGTGTTACCTCAGTTCCGGCGGGTTTGGCGTGACATACCTGGCGCGGGACAGTCTCGACCGGCCCATCGTGATCAAAGAGTGCTTTCCCGTGCTCACCTGTGTCCGCAAGGGAAAACGCGTGATGGGGCGCACCCCGGAGGATGAGGCCACTTTTCAGACCATCGTGCGCAGCCTCATGCATGAAGCCCGGCGTATCGCGCGCTTGGAACACCCAAACATCGTGGGTGTGCATCAGGTTTTCGCAGAAAACGGGACCGCCTACATGGCGCTTGATTTCGTGAATGGCCTGGATTTGCTGGACATCATTCAACACGACCCCGATCGCCTGACGCCCGAGGTGGTCAAATCAATCGTGCGCAAAATCATTGAAGCTGTGGTGTACATGCATGACGCAGACATGCTGCACCGGGATATCTCTCCCGATAACATCTTGATCACCGAAGACAATGAGCCTGTCTTGATCGACTTTGGTGCCGCGCGAGAGGTCACCAATCGCGCGAGCAGGGCCATGTCGACCATCGACTCGGTCAAAGAAGGCTATTCGCCGCTGGAATTCTATTCCAAGGGCGCAGACCAGAACGCCGCATCTGACATCTATTCCCTTGGGGCGAGCTTTTATCACATTCTAATGGGTCATGCCCCGCCCGATAGCCTGACCAGGCTGTCGTCTGTTGCGGCAGATGAACCCGATCCGCTTGAACCGATCCCAATGGATATCCCCGGGCATGATCGCTTCTTTCTGTCTGCGATCAATCGGGCGATGGCGCTTTTCCCAAAAGACAGGCCGCAAAGCACGCAGCTTTGGCTGGACCAGATTGACGAGGAGCGCCGCCGCGACGCGCTTGCGGCCGCCGCCCAGAAAGATTCCGGTCTCGAAGGCATCGTCAAAGACCTGATTGAGAAGTCGAACAGCGATCTGTCCACAGCTCAGGCGATACGGCAAGCCGAGGCCGCCAGGCGCGAACGCCAGGCCGCGCAATACCAGCGCCCATTGGTAGACATGACAGTGCGCAAACCGACGCACGACATCTTTGGTGATCTGCTGGAGGACGAAGACCACCCAGGCGCAGAGGGCAAAATGGCAAATGAGATGCCCATCATTGACGAAGCAAAACTGAAAAAACGAAGCCGTTTTGGCGGCCTCATGCTGCTGTCATCGGCAATATTCTCATCAAAAAAACACCACATAGAAGCGGAATCTTGAGGACAGGCACGTGAAACTTATCCGAACTCTCATAGATGCGAAAAGATCTGAGACGGACCCACCCACTGAGTCTGGAGGGATGCACCCGATGCGGCCGAACAGCCTTGACCGCCCGATCTCAATGTTGTCGCGATCGAGGAAGGCTTTGTCAGAGCCGCTTGATCCGCGGTTGAAGGATTACAAATCTGATCTGGCTGACCTGACGCCGCGCCGCTCGCCTGTATCGACGAGCCCCAAGCGCAAGAAGGTTTGGGATCTGGATGCAGACGTATTGGCAACGCCGCAGGAAGATGTTCTGACCCTGCCCATCGAAGAGACCGACATGTCCGCAACTCCGGAGCAGCCACCAACGCGAGAACGCCCGGTTAGCAGATCGCAACCCGTCGACATGCCATCGCCCTTGCAACCGCGCAGAGCGCCGATGGGTGGGCGGGTGAAAACACGCATCATGGGATTTAGCCAAAACAGCACGGCCGACGATTTGTTTGGACAACCCGAAGAAGAGACACCAACCGAGCTGGAATTTCCCATCGGCTGGCTTGTTGTGACCCAAGGGCCGGGACGGGGCAAGTTTTTTGCCTTGCAAAACCTGGTGTCAACCATCGGTCGCGGCGAAGATCAAACGGTGACGCTGAACTTTGGCGATGACACAATCTCGCGCAACAACCACGCGGCGGTGGCCTATGACGATCAAATGAATGCCTGCTTTCTGGGTTATGGCGGCAAGGCCAACCTGGTGCGCCTGAACGGTCGGCCGGTCCTGTCGACAGAGCAGCTGAACCATGGCGACGTCATTCGCGTGGGCGAAACGGACTTGCGGTTCGTGGCCCTTTGCGGCCCGGATTTCTCGTGGAACGAGGCGGACCAAGAAGAAGAGGCCGCGCGGGATGGATAAGCCTGGATACACATACCAGGCGGCCACGGCGCTTTTTCTTGGTAAACGCGAGAACCAGGAAGATGCCATTGCGACCGACTTTGCGATCGGAGAGGACACAGGCTTTGCTGTGCTTTCCGATGGCATGGGCGGTCACAATGCCGGTGACATCGCCAGCACGGTGGTTGTGACCGAGGTCTTCAGCGAATTGAAGCTGCAAGGCAGCGACCAGAAACATTTCCGCGGCAACGTGCGCGAGATCCTATTGAACGCCGCCGAGATCGCAAATGCCTGCGTGAACGATGTGGCAAACGGTGCACCAGAAGCCCAAGGCATGGGCGCGACACTGGTGGTTCCCGTGTTTATCGGTGACGCGTTGCACTGGCTCTCGATCGGAGACAGCCCGCTTTACCTGTTCCGCAGCGGCCACTTGCGCCAACTCAACGAAGACCATTCCATGGCACCTCATATCGATTTGATGGTGCGCACCGGCATGCTTACGGAAAGCGGCGGACGGGACCATCCAGACCGCAACTGTTTGACCTCTGTCCTGGTGGGGGATGCGATATCCAAGATTGATTGCCCAGATCGACCCACCACACTCTTTGACGGCGATATCGTGATCGCGGCAAGCGATGGCCTGCAATATCTGGACCATGCGACCCTGAGCGATATCATCGAAGAACACGCCAGTGAGCCAGCTCAGCGGATTGCCGAAGTGCTTTTGGAGGAAATTCAGAAGCTGGACGATCCGGAACAGGACAATGTCAGCCTGATCATTGTGAAGGTCACAAAGGCGAAGAAAGCGGCATGCTATCAAAAGCCCCTGACCCCGGTGCCCCACCCGAAGGCGGAGCACGCAAAAATCAAAACGGGTCGCAGCCGGATGCGCGGGCTGCGTGCGTCACTGGCAAGGTTACTTCCTGCGTCCGCCGGGCCCGCTGAGTGATGCCAACCACATCCCAGGACGATGTTCTGCAGCGGCTCAACGCGACGCTGGAGCGTGCGCCTCTGCCGGATCGTTTGCGCCTGTCGGGTCAGGCACTGGCTGAAAGATTGGCATCACCGGTGCGCCTGTCGTTCATGGGCCGGCCCGGCGTCGGCAAAACAACCTTGATCCGCGCCCTTTTTGGCCCGGGCGCGCAGGCGCTGAATGGTGGGGCACCGACCTATGAACTGGTCTATGGTGATGCACCTTGGGCGCGCGTCACCCTTGAGGACGGGACCCACTGTGACGTGGACGGCGCGGATGTTGAGGACATCTTGGCGTTTGCCCCTGTGTTCATCGAATTGCACAGACCCTGCCCGGATTTGCGCTCTGTCAGCGTATTGGAGCTTGTGACCGATGGCAGCCCTGCCGAACTTTCCGTCGCGGCGCCATGGGCGGCCAAACGGTGCAACATTCCGATTTGGTGCACCAAGGCATTTGACGCGCGCGAGGCACAGATCTGGTCGAAAGTCCCCGCCGCATACAAGGACCACGCCATCCTGGTGCTGACGCAAGCTGACACCGTGCCATCGCAGGAACTGGTCGCGCGTTTGGACCAGGCCTATGAGACCGAAGGCACCGGGTTTTGCATCATTGCGCCAGTCGCGGCAGAGCATGCATTGAATATGCAGGTCTCTGACAGCACAGATGCCGAGGCTGTGCTGGCCGCGTCAGGCATTGGTGCTTTGCGCGCTGAGATTTTCAGGCGCGTTCATCAAGGTCGGCAACTGGACCTTGATCATGCAGAGATTTTTTTGAGCCGGTTTGAAAAACCAAAAGCGCGCAAGCTGTCAAAACCCCGCCCTTCCTCGCAGCCCAATGAGCTGCAAAAGGGAGACGGATCAAAGGCCCTGAAATCTGGTGCGGAACTGGTGCAGCAACAAGCGCAGGAAATGCTCATAGATATCGAAGAATTCGGCCCCTTTGCGACGGGCAAAATCGTTGAACGGTGCCTTGAGACGGCCAACAAACTGGTCGATTTGATCGCCGATGACACGCCTATAGATGCGCCATCACAGCTTGCGCACAGCGCTGCATCGGATGCCGCTGATATGCTGTTGCTGATGACGCTGGAAAACACAGCAGATGCGGCCGAAGACGCGGTTCATCTGATGTTGCAAGTGAAACGCGAATTGGACCTGGCCGCCTGACGCGACCCCTTTGTCCAACCCTAGCAACAGTCCGACCAAAATCCGCAATTAACCACAATTCTAACAAATTTCGCGCCTAGTTTTATCGGAAATGTTCCAACCAAAATCTATGGATACAAGCGCGACGCCATGAATATCGAAACTGACATCCAGGCCTTGGAAACAGACCTTGCGGTAGACGCGCCCGAAACTTCGTTCACTCGCCATGACCTATCTGCGCTGGATCCTCTGGCCGTGCGGCAACAGGCATTGTCCAAGATCCTGGACGACTTAATCAAGGTCGGTGACCGAGCCACGATTGAGCGGACCCGCAAGCTGCAGGCGCGACTGGGTGAGTTTGAACCTGCGATCACGATGATTGGCCAAGTCAAAGCGGGCAAGACATCACTTGTAAACGCAATGATCGGCAGGCCCGCGCTTTTGCCTGCGGATGTGAACCCG
Organism: uncultured Roseovarius sp.; assembly: GCA_937884705.1. Classification (GTDB taxonomy): domain Bacteria; phylum Pseudomonadota; class Alphaproteobacteria; order Rhodobacterales; family Rhodobacteraceae; genus Roseovarius. The sequence goes on from CAKZYL010000339.1 coordinate 15,538, forward strand.
TGGACATCTGTCGTGACGTCCCTGCACCTGGATCCAAAAATGTCCGCAGCGCAGAACAGCGCGCGTTTTGAGTTTCTCGACCGTATGGATTGGGATCGGCTGGTTAAGGGGGGTGGCCGCATCGGCGAACTCGCCCGACGTGCCGGCGCCGAAAGCGAGCTTCAGCGGGTGACAGATCAGGTTGCGGCGCTCAGAGAGAAATCGCGCAAACGGCTTGGCTCCAAGTTTGAGATGCTACTGGGCCAAGAACATGATTACGGCTTTTTCGACAATGAGTTGATCGAACGCTATGTCTGCCTGGGTGATGATTTTGAGGATGACACGGAGACGTCCAAGGATCGAGGTCGCTTCGCCGACATCACCAAAGCCGCTCACATCCACATGGCCCATGAAGCCGCGCCCATAAAGCTCTGTGTGCGTGACACGCCCGGCGTGAACGACACATTCCTGGTGCGTGAACAAATCACAATGAAGGCGATCCGCGGCAGCCAGCTTTGCGTTGTTGTTCTGGCCGCGCATCAGGCACTGTCGAGCGTGGACATGGCCCTTGTGCGCCTGATCTCCAATCTCAAATCCCGCGATGTGATCATTTTCGTCAACCGCATTGACGAATTGGCCGACCCCAAAACGCAGGTCCCGGAAATCCGGGCGAGCCTGACCGAGACATTGAAGGCGCATCATGGGCCCGAGGATGCAGAGATCATTTTTGGCAGTGCCGCTTGGGCGAGCCACCTGCTGAACGATACCCTGACAGAACTCGATGCTCAGAGTGCTGATGCCCTGCTGAATTACACCCGAGCGCAGCTGGATACCCTGCCCCACGGGCTTTCGGATCAAGAGATCGTCTGGCATCTTTCCGGCCTTTCCGGGTTGCAGCGCGCCGTGGCAAACCGCATCGCATCGGGCGCGGCGGAAACGGCGTTGCAGGGCATTGAGCGCCATGTGCGCAACCTGCTCAACGGGATCAAGATCAGCGATGCCCAGTCAGGCGCGGCACGTCAGGACAGCGCGCCCAAAGAGATTGACGCGCAGAGCGCTCAGGCCGATTTTGCCGAACTGGAAAAAGAGATATCGGGATCTTTTGAGACGGGCATGAGCAAGCTGCACACGACCTTTGCAGACCGTATCGCGCGCGTGCATGAAAGCTATCTGGATCGCGCCACGGCAGCCCTTGTTCAGCACTTGGAAACGGCAGGGGACGGCACGGTTTGGAGCTATGATCCAACCGGGTTGCGCATGCTCTTGCGTTCGTCCTACCAAACTTATGCGAAACGGTCTAAAGATTTGATTTCGCAAGTTTTCACAGTGGGCGCAGAGGACCTCTGCGGCTTCTTTGAGCGGGTTGCTGGCGTGCCGCCAGAGAGTTTTGAGATCAGCCCACCACAGGCCGCGCCCGCTCCGGAACCCGTGGTGCTTGGCAAAACCATCGCGCTGGACCTGCAATCGAGCTGGTGGGCGACCTGGCTGCAAAGCAAGACCAGTGCGCGCTTGCAATCAGACAAGTTTCGCAAGCTGATTGAGGCAGAGACCGCGCCGATTATGACGGCGCTTCTCGACGATTACGCCGCCTCTATTCGTGACGACGCGCAGTCTCAGCTGAACGAGCTTTTGGACGAGCAGCGCCAGGTTTTGACCCGTATGACCCAAGGCGACGAGGCGCATTTTGCTCTGACCTCCAAACGCGAGGCGCGCATTGAGATGGTGAACAGCGGGCTTGTGACCCTCGACACGGTTTTCAAAGGTGAGGCCGATTAAATGACCTATGCTGGCGACACATCACAGTTTGAGATTTCTAACCGCAGCACCGGCAAACCGCGGATTGCCTTGATGGGCGAATTCAGCGCGGGAAAGAGCACGCTGTGCAATCTCATCCTGGGCGAAACTGTTCTACCGACAAAGGTGACTGCCACGCGCCTGCCGCCTGTTTGGGTGGCCAAGGGCGACACAGGCCCGATCCGCATGGACAGGTCTGGCCAGATCCATGAGGTGGATCTGGACGGCCTGGATCGCATCCGGCCGGACAATACGCGTTACATCAAAGTCCACAAATCCGCAGAACTTCTGGATCTGTGCGATTTTGTCGATATGCCGGGCATTTCTGATCCCAACATGTCGAGCCTGGCATGGGATGACGTCATCGTTGAAACTGACGCTGTGATCTGGTGCACGCACGCCACGCAGGCCTGGCGCCAAAGCGAGGCTGCCGCGTGGCAATCACTGCCGGAGAAGATCCGCGATCGCAGCCTGCTGCTGCTCACACGCATCGACAAGCTGATCGCCGAGCGGGATCGCACGCGTGTGCTCCGCCGGATCGAGCAAGAGACCGCCGGAGGGTTTCGCGGCATTTATCCTATCTCCCTGACCGATGCGATGGCCGCTGGAGAGGATCCTGACCTGCTTCGAGATGCAGGCGCGGAAGCGTTTGCAAACGGACTTGTGGCGCTGCTGAGTGATCTTGGATCTCTGCAACGCTGAAGAACGACGCCTGAGGCCTGTTCAGAGCGCATGAGCGTGCGGTATACTCGGGCATTAGCAAGCCGTCGCGAAGAGCACCCCATGGACATGGCCGCCAAACTCTCTGATCTGCGTGTGGCCCTTCCGGGCTGCCACGTTGCGGCTTTTGTGGATTTGTCCGCCAAGATGGTCATGGCCCATGACGCGCGCAGCAAAGCACCTCAGGAAAGACTGGATGATCTGGCCGAGAGAGCGCTGCGGTTGATCACCATGCCCGGTGTCGCAGAGCCCGCGCCGGATCACGCCATTTGTGTCTCTGCCGATAACCTGGAGATCTTTTTGCGGGCAGATCCTGCATCGGACGACAGTCTCGTTCTGGTCTGTGGCCTGCGCACGGAGGTCACCAAGGCTGTTGAAACCGGCCTGACGCTGCTGAAAGAGTTTGCCGCAGATGCGTGAAGCGGATGAGCTGAAGGCAGCATTGCTGCGTGCAATGACGGACCGCGATACGACAGAAGACGCGACACCCTCGGCGCAGCTCGGCCGCATCCTCCATGAGATTGACGGTGTTGTTTTGCCGCGTGATCTGCATTTGCAGAGCGGCAAGGGCGAGGTCCTGACGCTGACAGTAAAGGCGCGCCGATTGATCCGCATTCATGCCCCGGTTCCGCGCGCTCTGGGCACCTTGCCGGGCGTGGTTGATACAGAATTGAGCAACCATGAAAACCAAATGGCGGCGCTGGCGCATCTTTTAGCGGGTTTTGCAGCGCAGGTTTCAACCCTTTCGGTGTCTTCCTCAGAACCTAAGTATCCGGAAACACTGACCGAGATCGGCCTTACGGTGGATCAACTGACATCTGCCCTCAAGGATGCGGGTTATGCGCTGCCGTCAAACATAGACGAGACCATCGCCCGCCTGTCCGAGATCGCAAAGGCGCAAAGTTTGGCGTGGGTTTTGTTCCAGGGCGACAGCGTGACAGGGTCGGGCGGCAATACCGCGCTTTTGCGCGACTGCATTGAACACGCATTACCTCAGATCGTGAAATCAGAGCGGCCCGCTGGCAGGCGGGCCGCAACGTGGATCTTTGGGTCTGCAGAGGCGCCGCGCATGACGGTGACTATAGAGGGTCGGGCCTGCCTGATCGCACAGGTTCCCAAGGCGCTGACCCAAACTTGGATCAACGCCAGTTCAGGGCAGCCAGATCTTTAGCTGCTTTCGCTCATATTCATCGCTTCAGTCTCAATCGTGATGTCGACCTGATCGCCCACAAGACCGTTTTCAACCGCATACATCATGCCAAAATCACTGCGCATGATCGAGGTTGTCATGGAAAGCCCCAGAACCTCGCGCTTGTGACCGAACGGGTAGTCGCCCACTTTGTTCAGCGTCACCTCGAGCGTCACGGGCTGGCTCACGCCCAGAATGGTCAGCTCGCCGGTGACAGTGCCGGCCGTATCGCCTTCTGGTGTGCCTTCTGAAGCTGTGAAGGTGATTGTGGGATGCTCTGACACGTGCAGGAAGTCTTTGTTCTTCACGTGGCCATCACGTGCCTGATGGAACGTGTTTACGCTGTCGGCCTGGATTGTCACATTCACATCCGACAATTCCTGGGTGCCTGTGTCGTACATGAAAGAGCCTTCCAGCCCTGTGAAGATACCCAAAGTCTTTGAGTATCCGATGTGTTCCACCGTGAAGTAGATCGCCGTGTGCGTGTCATCGAGTTGGTAGAGCGCTTTGTCTGCAAGCGCAGGTGTGGCAACGGCCAAAACGGATGCAAAGACGGGGGTAAGAATACGCATAATGTCTCCTGTTGGTCGAAAATCAGATATCCGTGATATAGGTCTTCTAAGGGTGTTTGCCGTAACAATTTTGCCAAGCGGCACAGGCTCGCCGGTCACCGGTGGCACAGGACACAAGGGGTAGGCAGGTCATCATGAAGCGAGCGGCTTTTGCCCTGCCCGGGGACATCGCAACCCTGACGGGCGGGTACATCTATGATCGCCATCTCGTCGAGGGGTTGCGCGCACGCGATTGGCAGGTAGAGGTGCTGTCTTTCGGCACGTCCTTTCCCAATCCGACGGCTGAGGATCAGGCGGATGCGGGGGTTCAGCTGGCCAGTCTGCCTGCCGATTGCCCCGTGATCATCGATGGTCTCGCATTCGGGGCGATGAACCTGAATGATGTTAGAGCCGTCAAAGCGCCCATAATCGCAATGGTGCATCACCCATTGGCCTTTGAGAATGGCATCTCTGAAGACGACAGCGCGCGGCTTTTGACAAGCGAACGCGCGAACCTCAGCCAGGCCGCGCACGTGATCGTGCCCAGCCCGCATACATCTCAGATGCTGCAGGACACCTATGACGTGTCCGCGGCACAGATCACCGTGGCCAGGCCCGGCACCGCACGCCCCACGTCATTTCCTGCCCCGCAAAACCCGCCGCTCATTCTCTCTGTTGGCATTCAGGTGCCGCGCAAAGGTCATGATGTTCTGCTGCGCGCTCTGGCGCATATCGCGGATCTGCCGTGGAACGCGGCCATTATTGGCGGCGTACATGACACGGCGCATGGTGCGCTTTTGTCTGAATTGTTGGTTGAGCTGGGTCTCAATGCTCGGGTTGAGATGCCGGGCCGTGTGCCGCATGACGCGCTGTCACGGTACTACGCCCAGGCCAGCGTGTTTGCCTTGGCCACCCGCTACGAAGGATACGGCATCGTGTTCGATGAAGCGACGGTGCACGGGCTGCCCATTGTGTCGTGCCGCGTCGGTGCGGTTCCGGGAACCGTTGCGCCCGACGCGGGCCTTCTGGTGCCACCCGATGATCCGGTAACCTTTGCAGATGCGCTGCGGCGCGTGCTGGTCGACAAAGCTATGCGCCAGCGCATGGCGGCGGCCGCGTCAAATGCCGCCCATGGACTAAGCACTTGGCAAAGGACGGCCGAAACCGTTGAGCAGGTTCTTACCGGAATTGCCCTCTGATCACACCGCAGCCCGCGCTGAGCGTTGCCGATGACACGTTAACGGGTTAAGTATAAGATATGTTTACACAGTTGGGCGTCCAAAATTTATGACAGCAGAAGCTCTGTGGTGCACTGCCCCCGGTATGGTTGAGCTTCGGGCGGGCGCGGTTGGTGACGGCGTTCTCGTGAAGACCCTGTTTTCCGGCATAAGCCGCGGCACCGAACGCCTTGTCATCGAAGGGCGGGTGCCGGTGAGCGAATATGACCGCATGCGCGGGCCGTGCCAGGAAGGGGCGTTCCCGTTTCCGGTGAAATACGGATACTGTGCGGTGGGCCAGATCGCAGAAGGTGAGCATGCCGGTCAGGCGGTCTTTGCGCTGCATCCCCATCAGACGCAGTTTCGTCTGGAGGCGGCAAACCTCACGCCTCTGCCGCCCGCCCTTCCGCCCGAACGCGCCGTTCTGAGTGCAAACATGGAGACCGCGCTGAACGTGCTTTGGGACAGTGGCGCAGGCGCGGGTGACGAAATTGTGATCGTCGGTGCAGGAGTAGTTGGCGCGTTAACAGGTTATCTAGCCGCCAAACTGCCAGGAACGGAGGTCACGCTGGTGGATATCAATCCGGACCGCGCGCCGCTTGCCGATGCGCTTGGCTGTGCATTCGCTGTGCCCGACACCTGCCCGCGCGACGCAGACGTCGTGGTGCATGTCTCGGCGAGCGCGTCAGGTTTGGCCACGGCGATTGAGGCCGCCGGAGATGAGGCCACCGTCGTCGAGGCCAGCTGGTACGGAGAGACACCGACACCCGCACCCTTGGGCGGGGCATTCCATAGCCGTCGCCTCAAACTGGTCAGTTCCCAAGTCGGCAACCTTCCTGCGGCGCAACGCCCGCGCTGGAGCTATGCCCGCCGCATGGGCAAAGCGCTGGACCTGCTCTGTGATCCGGCGCTTGACGCACTGATCTCTGGCGAAACCGCGTTTGCGGATCTGGCCTCGCACTACGCCACGATCCTGAATGACCCCTCTACTTTGTGCCACCGTGTTCGTTACCATTAACCCGCCAAGGACCATCCCTTCATGTTTGCAGTAGAAGTTCGTGACCACATTATGATCGCTCATTCCTTTCCGGCCGAGGTGTTCGGCCCGGCGCAGGGTGTCCATGGGGCGACCTTTACGGTGGATTTGGCGTTTTACTCCAAGACCATCGATCAATACGGCATGGTCGTGGATATCGGCCTGGCTTTGGAGGCGCTGAGCGATGTTCTGACACCGCTCAAATACAAGAACCTGGATGACGTGCCAGAGTTCAAAGGCAATTTCACAACAACAGAATTCCTCTGCCACCACATCTTTGAGGCCATGGCGGCCCGGGTGAGAGCGGGTGATCTCAACGACAAAGGACGCGTGAAGAGGCTGCGGGTCAAACTGCATGAAAGCCATGTGGCGCGGGCCTGGTTTGAGGGGGACATCTGACCATGGGGTTCTCCTCTGATTGGTTGGCGCTGCGCGAGCCTGCGGACGGCGCGGCCCGGGACGCAGCGCTTTTGGCGCGCGCTGTGGAGGCCGCGGGGACCGCGCCTGTGATCCTGGACCTGGGGTGCGGCACCGGGTCGACGACGCGCGCCATGGCCGATCAGCTGCCAAAGGCCACGCGTTGGCGTTTGTTGGATGGGGACGAGGCCTTGCTGAACCGGGCGCGACACGAGCTTGTCGCGGGTCCTGACTTCATATTGCAAGATCTCTCTGACGTCGGTGCCCTGCCTCTCGACGATGTGACCCTGGTCACCGCATCGGCCCTGCTGGATCTGGTCTCCGAGGACTGGGTCAAATCCCTGGCAGAGCGGTTGGACGTGCCGTTTTATGCCGCGCTCAGCTATGACGGCGCGATGGAATGGGCGCCGCAAAGCCCGAACGATCGCGACGTTGAGGCTTTTTTTAACCAACATCAACGCTCAGACAAAGGGCTTGGCCGAGCGTTGGGCCCGGATGCGGGCCCCAAGGCTGCTGCGATCTTTGAGGCTGCGGGCTTTGACGTCATGCTGGCCCAAAGCCCATGGGAACTTGGCCCCGACATGGCCGCGCTGCAGAGCCTTTTGAACGACGGAATTGCGGCGGCTGCGGCCGAAGCGGGCCTGCCGGATGCGCCAAAATGGGCCGATATCCGGCGTAAGACTGCCGATCAGGGCCGTACGCGAGTAGGTCACATCGATTTGCTTGCACTTCCTCATACATGGTTCCAGAAGACGAGTTGAAATGAATACAGAAATCACCCCCAAAGTCTGGGATCAGCTTCTCAGCATGCGCCGCGGCACGTTGGCCAAAACGCTCAACGGGTTCAGCCCGTCTGAGGCGGCTGCATGGGATCTCTATTCCCCGTTGGCGCGACGCGATACCGGCCCGATGACCGTGGCGCAGATCGGACAATCCCTTGATGGGCGCATCGCCACTACGACCGGGGATGCGCAAGACGTCTCGGGCCCCGATGGCTTGGCGCATCTGCATCGCATGCGGGCGTTGGTGGATGGGGTGATCATCGGTGTGCGTACGGCGATCCATGACAGCCCACAGCTGACGGTGCGCTTGTGCGAGGGCGACAATCCCGCCCGCATTGTGATTGACCCGACCGGACGGCTGCCCGATGACGCGCGGCTGCTGCAGGATGACGGCACGCGGCGGTTTGTGGTGCAAGCCGTGGATCGCGCCCGCGCCGACGGTGTTGAGGTGATCAAGCTGCCCCTTAGGGATGACATGATCGATCCGCGCGACATCGTGGCCGCATTGCGGGAACGCGGGCTGAAAAACCTTCTTGTTGAAGGCGGCGGCATTACAATTGCGAAGTTTCTTGAAGCCGGTCTTTTGGACCGGATCCAGATCGCGATCGCCCCACTTCTGATCGGAGATGGACCGCAAAGCCTGACCATGCCCAACGCCAGTGATCTCTTGTGCAACGCCATTCGCCCCAAGATGCGCGCCTTTGCGCTCGGCTCTGACGTGGTCTTTGATTGTAGCCTGGGCGCCCTGGTTGAGGCCCGCGCCTGACAGCGCCAGTGACGCGCGCTGATGGCGAAGATCACGCAGATACCCATTCCGGACGACAGCTTTTTGCATGCGCTGGCATGTCAGACGGGCGTTTATGCAGATTGTTTCGAAGCAACGGTTGCCTGTGACATACCGCAGAGCGATGCGTTCGAGCGCTTTGTTTTCGCGTTCTTCGACAGCCCGGTGTTCCGAGTGGAGCGCGCGATCTTACGCCTTGCTGGCAAGGCGCCCAAAGACCGCAGCGATCCCAAAGCGCTCGCCCTAGGCGAGACGGATGCGTTTGCCGCGTGGCGCGTCGAGCGGAGAGCCGATACCGAGATTTTACTGGTCGTCCCCAACACGCCGATCCGCACGTGTTTGTCCTTGCAAAAGGAAGGTTCAGTTGCGCGGCTGCGCTTTGGCTCTGCCATTCTACCGCAAGAGGGCAAAGACATCCCGCATTGGGCGTTTCGCGTAACTTTGCCCGCGCATGTCGTTTATTCACGCCTTTTGCTGCGGGCTGCTGTTTCAGGTTGGGCCGGCGCGACGGCCAAGGACGGCTAGATCACGCCACATCCAATGCGCGTGGCATGGACGACGCGCTTGTCACATTGCCCCGGTCTTCGGGGATGTCGAAGAGACCCGTCGAAATCGAAAATCGGCTCAGCGCAGGCGAGGTGGTGATCACGGCAATCGGAATGGCAAAGCTGAGCGCGAGCAGCATCGGTGCGCCGAAGATCAGCGCCATAGGCACCCAGTAGGCCAGCCAGCCCGTCATGACGACACCCGCCAGGGTTTGCGGCCAGAGCACCCGGGCCGCCTCGGACCACGTGAGATACGCGCGATCGCGCTGCTGCGCATCCCAGCCCACGCGGCGGTTGAAGAAGAGGCCGATCACAAACACGGTCAGGCCAAAGGCCACAATCGGGGCTGTGAGCATCGAGACAACCGTTTCAACAAATCCACTGATGACCACGCGCATGCGTCCACCATAAGAGGCGGACATTTTTCGGCTAAGAAGGACCTGAGCCAGCCCCATAAACTTGGGCATGAGGTTTAGCAAAAGCACCACGGCAAAGAGCGACAGCCCCATCCACAAGGGCGCACCGACGAACTGATTGGTCTGCAGAACGAGCAAGGAGCCAAGCGCGACAAAGGCCATCCAAGCCGGGGCTGCCGCATACATCTGAATGGCCAGAAACAACTGAATACGGCTCATCGTCTTGAGACCGGGCATGTTCAGCAGGCGCAGATACTGCATGTTGCCATTGGCCCAGCGCAGTTCCCGACGGATGAAATCAGCGAGGCTCGGTGGGTTTTCTTCATGGCTGTCGCTTTCTTCGGCCAGCACGCGCACCTCATAGCCCGCGCGACGGATCAGTGCCGCCTCCAGCTGATCATGACTTAGAATGTAGCCAGACAGCGGGCCCTTGCCCGGCAGCACCGGCAACATGCAATGTTCGTGAAACGCCTTCGTGCGGATCAGAACGTTATGGCCCCAATTGGGCCCACAATCGGCCTGCCACCAGGCCGATCCCAGGGTGTAAGATCGCATGCCGTGACGCATGCCAAACTGAAAGGCGCGGGTGAAGAGTGTACGCGATGGCAGCCCTGTCACCAGACTTTGCAACATGCCAATCTCAGGCGAGGCCTCCATCACCTGAATAAGACGTAGGACAGACGGCGCGCCCATGACGCTGTCGGCATCAAGAGGCAGGAAGAAATCATACTGACCCACGTGATCATCTAGAAACGCGGCAATGTTTCCGGCTTTGTACCCGGAATTGTCTTCACGGCGACGATAGTGGATCTCCGTTTCAGGCCGTGTCCGGCGCCATGCGGCAACGCCCGCTTCTTCTTTGAGAGCCACCGCCTCGATATCCGTGTCGCTCAGAATGTGGTAGGTGAAATGGTGGCCGTAAGGTGTTGCTGTTAAAGCGTCTTGCAGACCACGGATCCGCGCCAGCGACGCGTCGGGATCTTCGTTACGCAAGGGCATGACGATGGCCACACGAGACTGGATCGCCTCTGTGCCGTCGACACGGGCGAGCGCAGGGGTGACGCTGACAGCGGCCCTGTCGCCATGTTTAAGACTGAGCGTCAGACCGATCACCGAATTCCAAAGACCAATTGAGAGCCACGGCAAGGTGATCGCGTAAGCAGCAAGCATGGCGATATCTGTGATTATCAATCCGCCATAAGACAAGAAGACGGCCATGGCGCCAAACAGCACGCCGATGGTGGCCACATTCAAAACCAGAACCAGAGTGCGACGCCGCGCAATCGTGGCCCGGGATGGCGCCAACACACTGGATGCCGTCCGCGCGGCTGCGCTGAGGCCCGGCACGACATCGCTGGCGGCCAAAACTTCAGGATCAAACTTTACTGGATTATTCACGAACTCACCCCGACAACAATTGCTTGCTCGTAATTGGGCTTTCGCACCTCAAGGTCCACTAACAATTTCGTTTAATTCCGTAACTTACGGGCTGCTTTGCATCTCTCGGCGCGGATCTGCCGACGAAATAGTCAAAAACGGCCATCTGCCGCGGGTTTGGGACCTGCGCACGCCATCGATTAGGCCTTTTCGCATGAAGAAAAGTTGGAGCGGGTGATGAGATTCGAACTCACGACATTTACCTTGGCAAGGTAACGCTCTACCCCTGAGCTACACCCGCATCCTTTGGATGAGTGGGGGATATAAAGTCTAGCGCGAGCCTGCAAGTGGAAAATGTGAGGACCGCCAGAGAAAACAGACGCTCCGTCACGCCGAAGTTTCAATCTAGAAAAGCGTCAGGTAGAGCGCGAGAACGGCGCTCAATCCTATCATGGTAAAGGTCAACCCCATACCAATGATCCGCAAGGCCGGAATTTGAGGAGTGAGCCCCATGCCCACAGCATGCAACGCGCGCCCGGCCACCAGCATCAGACCCAATTCATGCACTGTCAGATCTGCCGCATCCGACAGCTCAACGATCAACATCAATACCAGGCCAAGGGGCGCGTATTCCGCACAATTGGCTTGGACGCGTATGCGCTTGATCAGCTCTTTGTCCCCACCATCCCCGACCGAGACCTTCACAACCCGCCTGCGCAAAATCACGCGCACGCTTAACAAAACGAATAAAAGCGCGAGGCACCCTGCATAGAGGGGGGTGACAGCCAGCGTCATGGTCACTCCAATTCGATCATCAGATCCTTTGCATCAATCTGGCCCTGGGGCTGGACATGGACGGCTTTGACCGTGGCTGCGCGTTCAGCATAGATACCGGTTTCCATCTTCATCGCTTCAATCGTCAAAAGCGCGTCACCCTCTGCCACTTTCTGGCCGACCTGGACCGCGACAGAACTGACCACGCCTGGCATCGGTGCCCCCACGTGGTTGGGGTTGCCCAATTCGGCTTTGGGCCGCGACGCGGTTGTTGATTTCACCAGCCGGTTTGGCACGCGGATGATACGGGGCTGACCATTCAATTCGAAAAAGACGCGAACCTCGGCGTTTTCGTCTGTCTCGCCGATGGCCTGCAGACGGATTTCCATCGTTTTGCCCGGATCGATCTCAACACTGATCTCATTGCCCGGCTGCATCCCGTAAAAGAAAGTCTTCGTCGGCAACGTGCGCACCGGGCCATAGATGCGGTGGCGGCCCATGTAGTCGAGAAAAACCTTGGGATACATGAGGTATCCGCTGAGATCTTCGTCATCAACGGACTTGCCTTCGAGCTGATCTGTCACATCCTTGCGGGTCACCTCTAGATCGACGGGTTTGAGATGCTTGCCCGGCCGTTCCGTGCTGGGGGCTTCGTCCTTGAGGATCTTTTTCTGGATCGCGTTGGGCCATCCGCCCGGAGGCTGGCCCAGATTGCCGCGCATCATGTCGACCACGCTGTCAGGGAACACGACGTCCTTATTGGGGTCTTCCACATCATCGCGCGACAGGCCCTGGCTCACCATCATCAACGCCATGTCGCCCACCACTTTGGAAGACGGCGTGACCTTGACGATGTCACCAAACATCGCGTTCACATCGGCATAGGTCTGTGCCACTTCGGGCCAACGATCTTCCAGGCCGAGGCTGCGGGCCTGGGCCTTGAGGTTGGTGAACTGGCCACCGGGCATTTCGTGCAGATAGACTTCGGAGGACGGGGCCTGCATGCCGGTCTCGAACGCTTTGTAGTGCGCGCGCACGGCATCCCAGTAGTCCGAAATTTCTCGTACAGCGCCGATGTCTAGGCCAGTGTCACGATCCGTTTTCGCAAGCGCCTCAACCACGGTGCCAAGCGTGGCTTGCGAGGTGTTGCCAGAAAGCGCGTCCATGGCGCAATCCACCGCGTCAACGCCCGCCTCGGAGGCAGCAAGGATAGTGGCTGTGGCCACGCCTGCGGTGTCATGAGTGTGGAAGTGGATCGGCAGGCCAACCTCTTGTTTCAACGCACGAATGAGGACACGAGCGGCACCGGGCTTCATAAGGCCAGCCATATCCTTGAGACCCAACACATGAGCGCCTGCCGCCTCCATCTCCTGCGCCATGTCGACATAGTACTTCACGTCGTACTTGGCGCGGTCGGGGTTGGTGATGTCGCCGGTGTAGCAGATCGTGCCTTCGCACACCTTGTCGCTTTCGATCACGGCGTCCATCGCGACACGCATGTTTTCGGTCCAGTTGAGGCTGTCGAAGACGCGGAAGACATCGCCGCCGCTCACGGCCGCAACGCGCACGAATTCCTGCACGACATTGTCGGGGTAGTTGGTGTAGCCCACGCCATTGGACGCCCGCAAAAGCATTTGCGTCATCAGGTTGGGCATCTTGGCGCGCAGGTCGCGCAGGCGCTGCCAGGGGCA